>JBEQLM010000051.1:0-9034 GCA_040325975.1 Gammaproteobacteria bacterium
GCTGGCATGACTGATCGTTATGCCATTGTTGAATACGAACGGATTTTCAATCCAAAACAATTGTCTTTTGTCAATTTAATCCCCTAATACTGATAATTTAATCAGACAATATTATCAATTATGGCAGGACGTATTCCGCAAAACTTTATCGACGACCTGGTCACTCGCGCCGATATCATCGAGGTTGTTAATGCGCGCGTGCCATTAAAAAAGAAAGGCAAGGAATATACAGCCTGTTGCCCCTTCCATAATGAAAAAACACCTTCATTTACGGTCAGTGATAACAAGCAGTTTTATCATTGCTTTGGCTGCGGTGCTCATGGCACGGCATTGGGCTTCATCATGGAGTATGAAAATCTCGACTTTGTTGACGCGGTCGAAGCACTCGCGGCTGAATACAATCTAGATGTCCCCAGAGAAAGTAGTCACTTTAATCACACTGAAAGTAAAGATACCAAACAACCGCTATACGACATTCTAGAAAAATCTTCAGAACTATTTAAACAACAGTTAAAGACCTCTGACAAAGCGATTAAGTATCTACAACAACGTGGACTAAGCGGTGATATTGCAAAGATTTATCAAATTGGTTATGCGCCCGATGGCTGGAATTTTTTAACCGACAATTTGGGAAAAGAAAAAGCCACTATTGATTCACTCATTGCCACAGGCTTATTAGTCAGCAAAGATGACGGCAAGCAATATGATCGCTTCCGGGATCGAATTATTTTCCCGATTACTGATCGACGTGGTCACATCATTGGATTTGGCGGCCGTGTTATTGATCAGGGTGAACCTAAATATCTTAATTCACCTGAAAACACGGTTTTCCACAAAGGCCAGGAACTATATGGCTTATACGAAGCTCGCAAAGCAGTTCGCCATCTCGAACAATTAATTATTGTTGAAGGTTATATGGATGTGGTTGCCTTAGCACAGCATGGCGTTAACTACGCCATCGCATCTCTGGGTACGGCGACCACCAGCGAACAGTTGCAACGCGCCTTTCGTACTGTCAGAAAAATTATTTTCTGTTACGACGGTGACCAGGCAGGTAAAAAAGCTGCCTGGCGAGCTCTGGAAAATGCCCTGCCTTTATTACGCGATGGTTTTGAAGCAAAATTCCTTTTTTTACCAGATGGCGAAGACCCCGACTCAATCATTAGAAATGAAGGTAAAGAAAAGTTTGAACAACGTTTCAGCAGCGCAAAACCGCTTTCTGAATTTTTATTCGAACATCTTTCTGAAGATCTAAACCTGGACAGCTCGGAAGGAAAATCATCGCTGACTGAAAAAGCTAAACCATTATTAAGCAAGCTCCCCGATAGTGTATTTAAAGATTTGCTTTACCAGGAACTGGCATCGCTCACCGGCCTCAATGCTGATAAATTACAAACGTCTACTCCTGACAACGCCGTTAACAAAACCACTATCTCAACAACTAAAAGATCAGACCGTGAAATTAAACTTAGCGCTACTCGTGATGCCATCGCTTTAATATTGCAGGCACCATCTCTGGCACTTGAGGTTCAAGTTCCTGATAGTTTCAAAGTGTCTGAGATACAAGGTCTCCCTCTATTACACGAAATATATACGCTCATCATTAATCATCAAGACATCACACCATCTGCTCTACTCGAGCGTTGGCGCGAGAATGATGCATTCCCTGCTCTTCAAAAAATGATGCAGCGAGATGTTCTTGGCATTGATGACAAACAAAATATGGCTATTTTATTCACTGACTTCATCAACAATCTCTCTACCAAACACAATGATCATCGTTATGAAATTCTTGAACAAAAACTCCACGATGGAACACTTACAGATGATGAGCGATCTGAATATCAAGCGCACTTTACCCGTTAAATACCTGGTATCTACATGTTGACAAGCTTCTAGATTACTGGATAATGCTTCTACTCAGCGCCAATTTGACTCAGATTGCGGGCGCTTTATAAATGCAGCTAAAGCGATGGATGATATATCTAGAATATCTAAACCCGTGAAAGCTGCGCTTTGACGGGTTTTTTATTGCAGGTAACAAATTATGAACGATTATTTATTTACATCCGAATCAGTTTCAGAAGGTCACCCGGATAAGGTTGCTGACCAAATTTCAGACGCTATTCTCGACGCTATTTTTGAACAGGACAACAAAGCACGTGTTGCCTGCGAAACCATGGTTAACACTGGTATGGTAGTTATTTCTGGCGAAATCACCACCTCAGCATGGGTGGATATGCAGGACGTTGTTCGCCAAACCGTAAAACGTATTGGTTACAACCATTCTGACATGGGTTTCGACTGGGAATCCTGCGCCGTCATTACTTCCATCGACAAACAATCTTCGGATATTGCCATGGGTGTTGATGAGTCTGGTGAGCACGAGCAAGGTGCTGGTGACCAAGGCTTGATGTTTGGTTATGCTAGCAATGAGACAGACGTGCTTATGCCAGCTCCTATCACATATGCACATAAGCTTGTTAAACGTCAGGCTGAAGTTCGCAAAAACGGTACGCTTTCATGGCTACGCCCTGATGCAAAAAGCCAGGTGACTTTCCGTTACGAAAATGACCAGCCTGTTGGCATTGATGCCGTGGTTCTGTCTACACAGCACAACCCCGATATTTCTCTAGAATCTCTACGTGAAGCAGTGATGGATGAAATCATCAAACCTGTTTTGCCTGCTAACCTACTTAATAAAGACACCAAATTCTTTATCAACCCAACCGGCAACTTTGTTATCGGTGGCCCTGTTGGTGATTGTGGTTTGACCGGTCGTAAGATCATCGTAGATACCTACGGCGGCATGGCAAGACATGGCGGTGGTGCTTTTTCGGGTAAAGACCCCTCTAAAGTTGACCGTTCTGCGGCTTATGCTGGTCGTTATGTGGCAAAAAATATTGTTGCTGCAGGCCTTGCCGACAAGTGTGAGATTCAGGTTTCTTATGCCATTGGTGTTGCTGAACCGACTTCAATTTCTGTACAGACTTTTGGCACAGGCAAAATTGATGATGCTAGAATCGTTGAACTGGTTCGTGAACATTTCGATCTCAAGCCTAAAGGCCTTATCCAGATGCTAGATTTATTGAGACCTATCTACAGCGACACTGCTGCTTATGGTCACTTTGGACGTGAAGAGCCTAATTTCACCTGGGAAAAAACAGATAAAGCGGCTGCATTAAAGGATTCAGCTGGGCTATAATTCACCCCCTATATTTTCTGAGGAGCGCTGCAGCGACAATCAAATGTCGCGAGGCTCAGAACTAGATAACGGCGCTCATTTCTTATTACTATTTTGGAGATGAGCCATGAGTGCCGTTACTAATGAAAATTTCACCGACTTTAAAGTTGCCGATATGTCCCTGGCTGAATGGGGCCACAAAGAAATTCGTATAGCCGAAACCGAAATGCCAGGCCTGATGGCTTTGCGCGAAGAATTTGGCAGTGAACAACCTCTAAAGGGTGCCCGCATTACCGGCAGCCTGCACATGACCATTCAAACAGCCGTGTTAATTGAAACACTGGTTGCTTTAGGCGCAACGGTTCGTTGGGCTTCCTGCAATATCTACTCAACACAAGACCAGGCTGCTGCTGCCATTGCTGACCAGGGAATTCCTGTTTATGCATGGAAAGGCGAAACCATCGAAGAATACTGGTGGTGTACTGAGCAAGCTTTAACATGGCCTAATGGCGAAACTGCCAACATGATTCTGGATGATGGTGGTGATGCGACTTTGTTAATTCACAAAGGTGCGGAATACGAAGCTGCTGGCGCTATCCCTGCTGCAAAAGCGGATGACAATGAAGAATGGCTTGAAATTCTCAACGTTCTAAATCGCACCATCACTGGTGACAGCAAAGTTTGGACCACTATGATCGCCAATATCAAAGGCGTTACTGAAGAAACAACCACAGGTGTACATCGTTTATACCAGATGATGGAAGCAGGCGAACTGATGTTCCCCGCTATGAACGTTAACGATTCAGCTACCAAATCAAAATTTGATAATTTATACGGTTGCCGTGAATCACTCATCGACAGTATCAAACGTGCTACTGACGTTATGATTGCAGGCAAAATCTGCGTCGTATTAGGTTATGGCGATGTGGGTAAAGGTTGTGCACAGGCATTCCGTGGCATGGGCGCTACCGTTATGGTCACTGAAATCGATCCTATCTGTGCACTCCAGGCAGCAATGGAAGGTTACCGTGTTGTTGATATGAACGTAGCCGCTACTCAAGGTGATATTTTTGTTACTACCACAGGCAACGTAAACGTTATCGACCATGACCATATGGCGGCAATGAAGAATGAAGCCATCGTTTGTAACATTGGTCACTTCGATTCTGAAATCAATATCGCTTCTTTAGAAAAATACGAATGGGATGAAATCAAACCACAGGTTGATCACGTTATCTTCCCTGATGGCAAACGCATCATTATTCTTGCTAAAGGCCGTTTGGTTAATCTTGGCTGTGCCACAGGTCACCCTAGCTTCGTTATGTCTGCTTCGTTTACCAATCAGGTGATGGCACAGATGGAGTTCTACGCTAATGCTGACAGCTATGAAAATCAGGTTTATATTTTGCCTAAGCAGTTAGATGAAAAAGTTGCTCGACTTCACCTTGGAAAAATTGGCGCGTACTTGACTCCATTGTCACAAACACAAGCCGATTATATTAACGTACCTGTTGAAGGCCCATACAAGCCAGAACATTACCGTTACTAATTTTATTTATACCGAACCACGCAGTGATTTTTTATCACCGTGTGGTTCGATTCTTAAATTGAATATACTCAAGTAGTAAAACGCCATGAGTCTTGATAACCCTAACAAGCCTGTCTTTAGTTGTGAATTTTTTCCACCCCGCACTGATGCTGGTATGGAAAAGTTGATTGCTACACATCAACACTTGAATGACACGATTAAACCTGCATTCTTTTCAGTAACCTTTGGTGCTGGTGGCACAACCCGTGACCGCACAATGGAAACGGTTAAACAACTCCGCTCCGACAGCAATCAAATTATTGTCCCACACATTTCCTGTATGGGATCCAGCAAGCAGCAACTTTCTGACTTGCTCGATGAATACATTGAACTTGGCATTAATCGCTTGGTGACATTAAGAGGAGATATACCTGAGGATGGCACAACTGATAATGAGTTGACTCATGCCAATGAACTGGTTACTTTCATCCGTGAAAAAACTGGCGATCATTTTCATATCGAAATCGCCGCCTACCCTGAATACCACCCAGAATCTGCATCCCCGGATGAAGATTTCAAATATTTTTTAAACAAGGCGAATGCTGGCGCTGATTCAGCTATCACACAATATTTTTACAATGTCGATGCCTATACACATTTTGTAGAAAAATGCGAACAGGCTCAACTAAATATCCCCATCGTTCCCGGTATTATGCCGATTACCAACTACGCTAATCTGGTCAGATTTTCTGATGCTTGCGGTGCTGAAATTCCACGCTGGATAAGAAAGCAACTCATTGCTTATGAAAATGATCTTGATAGTTTACGTGCATTCGGCACTGATGTTGTAGCACAGTTATGTCATCAGTTACTAGAAGCAGGAGCGCCTGGATTGCATTTTTATACACTAAATCAATCCGATGCAATACTGAATATCTGGAATAAACTTAAGTAATAATGTTCAAGCACAAAGATAGATAAGCACAACCATGATTCGGCTCTATCAATCTACATTACTAAACCTCGGTCAAAACATCTGTCTTGACAAAAATCCTTCACATCACTTAATTCGTGTGCTTCGAGCAAAAAAAGGTACAGAGATCATATTGTTCAATGGTGATGGCTGTGAATATCTTGCTGAGATTCTCGATGAAAATTCCAGACAGTGTCAGGTAAAAATCACACAGAAAACAAAGATTGAAAACGAATCATCTTTAAACACCACCTTGCTACAAGGTATCTCACGCGGCGACAGGATGGATACCTGCATACAAAAATCTACCGAACTGGGTGTGCAGACCATCATCCCCATCCTTTGTCAACGAACAGGTGGTAGTTTAAAAGGTGAACGTGCTGAAAAAAAATTAAATCACTGGCAACAGATAGCGGTAAGTGCCAGCGAACAATCAGGTAGATGTGTTATTCCCATGATCAAACCTGCTATTGATTTTTCACAAGCCGTTCAAACCATCACATCTAATCATAAAATTATTTTGGCTCCTGATGCTGAAAAAAGTATTAGCTCTATTCCTGAGCCCAGTAATAACATTTGTATTTTAGTTGGCCCCGAAGGTGGCTTTACTCAGGATGAAATTCAGCTCGCGACTGATAATAATTTTATTTCGATATCCTTAGGTCCAAGAATACTACGTACTGAAACAGCAGGGCCTGCCTGCATTGCTGCAGCTCAAACTTTATGGGGTGATTTTTGCCAAAGTAAGACGGGGAACAGAACTTAATTATTGGTACACTTCTGCTTTCGTTATCATAGACTCAATACCATCAATATCTAAGATACTTACGGCGGCCCCATTAATTCGTATTTTTTGCACTACCATTGAATGACTGTGAGCATCCAGCAATGATTCAGGGTCAATAACTATTTGCTCTCGACTAAATTGTGTCACGTGTGGCACACCAGAAACGACTAAACCGATATATGGATATCGTGAGGCATCAGCACTGGCAGTATAAATCATAGCAATCTGCGTATTTTGATTGACTTCTTTAATTTTCTCGCCCGAAGCGGCTTCAAATGACACGATTGGAACATCCACACCATGCCATCTCATTTTAGCCACAAACCAATCTGGCATATCAACCGTATGCTTTGCGCCCTCCGCCGAGACCATCTCAGCCACCGACGCACTAGGCAAAAGAACATTCTGACTACGCAAAGTTAGAATCATACATTTTATAACTTGTAAATCTTCAGCCATCTTACTTTGTCAACGCTAATAATGTATTAATATTTTTCATTAGCTCTTCTTCCTGAAAGGGCTTACCAAGATACTGCTCAACACCAATACTCTTCGCTCTTTCCTTATGCTTAGCACCGGTACGTGATGTGATCATAATAATTGGTATGTCTTTTAATCGTTCTTCATTACGCATGTAGGTCGCCAATTCAAAACCATCCATTCTCGGCATCTCAATATCCAGCAACATTAAATCTGGCACTTCTTCCTGTAATTTACTGGTTGCATCAACACCATCGGTCGCCAATATAACCTTCATACCATGACGTCCCAATATCCTTTCAGTAACCTTGCGAATGGTAATAGAATCATCAACTACCATAATAGTCGGCTCGCTATCATCAATAGCTTCTATAACAGGCTCATCAGAAACAATTTGTTTAAACAGGCTTTCACCAACAACCAGTGCTGACATTTCAAGAATCAGCACCACTCGACCGTCGGCTAGAATTGTCGCTCCCGCAATACCACGCACCGTACTAATCTGCACACCAACAGGCTTAATTACAATCTCACGACGACCAAGCAAGTCATCAACATGCAAAGCAAAGTGTTGATCACCAACATGCACCAGTAAGACAGGGAACAATTGTCCTTCATCTGCATAATTTTGTTGCTGGCCTGTGAGTATCGAGCCCAAATGCTTCAATTCATAATTGATATTATTAAATTCATATTCCAGCTCACCACTATCATAAAAACCCTGAAGTTCAGTACCAGTAATTCGAACAACGCCTTCAATACTTGCTAAAGGCACAGCATAAATATCATCACCTGTACTGACCAATAACGCCTGATTAATCGCTAATGTTAACGGTAGTCTAACCCTGAAGCTGGTACCCTTACCTCGTTCAGTATCAATCTCAAGAACTCCACCCAGCTGCTTTATTTCACTGTCAACAACATCCATGCCGACACCACGACCCGCAACCTGTGTTACTTCCTCTGCAGTACTAAAGCCACTCTTGAGAATAAATTGCAAGATATCATGATCAGTCAGCTCATTATCTTTATCAAGCAACCCTTGTTTGATGGCTTTATTCCGAATCGCATCAGCATTAATGCCTGCACCATCATCTTCAACTTTAACAATAACATCAGTTCCCTGGCGTCCAACAGTGATCTTGATCGAACCTGCCTCAGACTTACCCGCGGCCTGACGATCTTTAGGTAATTCAATACCATGAGCCACTGCATTACGTAACATGTGTTCCAGTGGTGCAACAACGCGGTCAAGAATCGTACGATCGACCTCTTGTTCTTCGCCGACAATTTCTACATCAACTTCCTTGCCCAGCTCTCTGGATGTTTGACGGATAATTCGACGCAAACGTGTTGACATACCACCAAAACGAACCATGCGTGTACGCATCAAACCTTCCTGTAGGTCGGTACTGATTCGTGACTCCTGCAACAACAGAGTTTCAGAATCACTGGCAATCTCAGAAAGAATATCTTTAATACTATCTACGTCACTTGCGGTTTCTGACAAACTTCGTGCCAGCTGTTGCAAAGTTGAATAACGATCCATTTCCAATGGGTCAAAATTTTCATCATAATCGTCCGCTTCTTTTTCATAACTCGAACGAATCTGGATTTCTGTTTCTAATTCAAGTTTACGCAGCTGCTCCTTCAATCTAACTACAGTTTGATCCAACTCCTTGAGGTTAAAACCAATATCTGTAATCTGTTTACCCATACGTGCATGATGAATATTCACTTCACCCGCATAGTTCACCAGATTGTTGAGCAAGTCTGCACGAACACGAACCTGCTCATTAGATTCCTTGAAGTTAACATCTGTTGAACGTTCACCCCAATGTGGCTTGCTCTCTTCAGCATCAACCTTGAAGCGGGATGCACCTTCCTGCAGCAGCATTGCAGCCTGGTGAAGCTGGGCGATCGTTGTACTTGTCTGGGAAATTGATTCCGCATTCTGCTGGGTGGCTACATTGAGCTGGTTGATCGCTTCGCTGATCTGTTTTGCACCGAGGGTCTGGACATCAATACCTTCGGTCAGTGCGTCAATTTGCGGTTTCAATACTTCGACCTGTTCGATCACAC
>JBEQLM010000052.1:0-8912 GCA_040325975.1 Gammaproteobacteria bacterium
CTCCATGGCTTGTTCTGCCGATAATATCGGATTTAACAATGCCATCTCCTTGGCACGGCGCAATCCCACTATACGCGCCAAGAAATAACTAGAACTGCCATCCGGAACTAAGCCTACCTTGGTATAGGCCATGGTGAATTTTGCCGATTCTGCCATGGCAAAGTTGCTTTTCCGCCTAGTCCGGAAAATTGCGGGCGCTGCCATACCGCGTTGGCAGGAGAATAACAGCGATGATCAGACTGTATAAAACAATACCCCTTATCGCTGCCCTAATTTGTTTACTGGGTCTGACAATCAATCACACCAGTTCTGCGGCAGCCGTGGATGACATTGTTTATGGTGATATTATTTTTGATGGTGAGAAACCAGCTCGCATGGGGCTAGCCGCCCCCTTCTTTCCACACTGGAAACATCGGATACGTTATCGCTGTTCTGTTTGTCATGAAAAAATATTTAAAATGAAGCGGGGAGCAAACAAGATGAGTCTGGACCTGCTCAAACAGGGCAAGTTCTGTGGAGAGTGTCATAACGGCAAGGAGGCTTTCGGAATCGGCTTTATCACATGCAATCGTTGTCACATCAAACAAGCTGCCACAAAAGCCAGGCCCTAGGTCATGCTCTCAAGCCGCTACGCCATATGAACGGGCAGACTGTTTATTGTAATAATCTGGCGGCGCGATATCTGAAATATCTACCACTGCAAATATTGGTAGAAATAAACTGGCAACGAATAGCCCTGATACTTTTTCTATTTTTTGCATTGACTACACACACAGTCGCCAGAGCCGAACAATGGTTTTTTTCTGATCCTCTGGTTTGGGATGCAAATTTTATGTTTGATGGCAGTTGGCGTGATACTGAAATTAGTCCGGGCAATATCCAGGATTCAAAAGAATTACGTTATCGTGAGCAGCTCAGTTTCAAAAAACGCGTCTATTTTATGGACCCGGGAATTGCGACATTCTCTTTTGATCTCAGGCCAACATTTAGTCAGTCAGACTACAGCAATACTGACAATACAAACAGCGAGAGCGACAGCAGCACCTTAAATTATGCAGCTCACAGCAGCTTTCTGCATGGAACAAAAATACCCCTGAGCCTCACGGCCGGCATAAACCGAACTAGCGGCATTACCGATGGATCTTTAGGCACCAGAACAGACTTTGACATGAAGCGTCAGGATCTGATGCTTAATCTGAAAAATATATACTTTCCCTCGCAAATTTCATACACAAAACGTGAGCAGGATCTGGTTCGTGAATCGGGTTTTGGTACAACAACATCACATACCAGTGACAGCATCCAACGCTGGAATTACCGCGGGCGCAGCAGCAAAATGAATCTGGACATAGAGCGCCTGGAGTATAACGATATTATTTATGATAGAAGTTACACCTACGATCGTGAACAACTCAATCATACCTTTGGCTGGGGCAAGAATAGCCATCTTCGCAGCCGTTTTGAGCATGCAGAACAAAAAGATTTTGGCGCCTACCAGAACACGGCGGTAACTGAGGATATTCGCCTTCAGCATACCCAACGATTATTCAGCAGCTACCAGTACGCTTACAGGGAAACAAAGCGAACCGTTAACACTACCAGTCATTTCAGCAACATCAATGTTAATCATCAACTTTATAGTAATCTGACAACACAGCTTGGCTACCAACAAAATATTAGTCGCTATGAGAATGGCACTAGCGGCAAGTCGATCACTACGGGGCCACGGTATAGCTTAAGCTACAATAAGAAGCTGCCAATGAAAAAGAGCAATATTGCACTGGGTTTCAGTGGCTCACAACTTGAAACGGAGCAGGCAGGAGGTACCCAGTTAATCGATGTCATTAATTACAGCGGAACATTTGAAACTGATCGCGTTATTCTGAACCAGCAATATATTGATATCACAACAATTGAAGTAGCAAATTCGACTACAGGCGCTATCTATATCGAGGGGACTGATTACAGCATCACGCAAGCCCCGAGTGGTTATACAGAAATTTATAGAATAGACGCCGCAGGCGGAGGCAATATTAGCCTCAATGAAGCCGTTGTCATTAATTTTAGCCATTGGTCACCTGGCAATCGTTCTCATCACACCGGTCATTTTATCCGTTTAAATATTGATAATTTTCAGATTTACTACAATCAATCACGCAACGACCAGAAGCTGAACTTGAGCCCTGAAAATCTGACCAACGTCACCTTTCCTTCGGGATTTTTGCCGGAAACTCATACAAAAGAAAGTTCGGCTGGCATCTCATACAATTTAACAAAAGAAAAATTTAAGCTGGGTCTAGGCATAGAAACCCGGAGCACCTGGCTGGATAATTATGAAGCCCAATCCCGAACTTTTAATCAGAATATCGCTTATACTTTTAATCCGCTTACCTCATTAACTTTCAAAAGCAGCCAGAAAAGCATGGACACCACTTTATCCGATGTCGATTCAATCAGCGCCAGCGCCAATCTCAATATGAGAATTCCCTCAAGTCGCATGACTGTAAAACCTCATCTGAGTTATCGGCAGCAGAATGACAGTATTGGCAATGATGATAGATATATTAATGAAGGTGTGGACTTTGAATGGCGCTATTACCTGATCACATTCACAGCCAGCCTGAACCACTACCAATGGAACAGCACGACAAGAAATAACGATGAAAACAGGCTGATGTTTAACCTGATAAGAAGGTCAAGATGAACCGAATAATTATGATTGGCCTTGCAGCACTGCTGATTTCTGGCTGTGCAGCACCACAAAAAACAGTTACAGATGGCCAACAAGTGTCTGAAATCATCTGGCCAGCGCCCCCACTAAAGCCACGGATCAAGTATCTATACCAGTTTGCCAAGCCCATCGACCTTGAAATTGAACAATCATTGCTTTCACGAATATGGGGCTGGATATCCGGCCGTAGTCTCAGTACCGGCATGGTTCGCCCTTATAGCATTGCGGTAAAAGACCAGCTTGTTGCCGTCGCCGACCCCGGTAAAAAAACGGTGCATCTGTTCAATACGAGCAGCAGTGAATATCAGCAGATCAGTCAGGCTGATGAAACTTATTTCTCATCACCGGTCGGCGTTGCTATCGGTGACAATCAGATTTACATCTCAGATTCTAAATTAGCCAAGATCTTTGTGTTCACAAAAGACGCTGAGTTTGTACGTACAATAGAAGGCTTGAAACGACCGACTGGGCTTTATTTTGACGATAAAAACAAAAAGTTATATGTGTCTGATACGCTCGACCACCAGATAGTCGTTTATAATAGCCGGGGGCAGAAACAGTTTTCATTTGGACAGCGCAAGCAAAAGGAAGGTGATTTTAACTTCCCAAGTCATTTGGCTCTGGATAATGACAAGCTCTATGTCAATGACACTATGAATTTCCGCATTCAAACATTTGCTCTTGACGGAAAATATGTCAGCAGCTTTGGCAAACACGGTGATGCCTCAGGTTATTTTTCTCAACCCAAAGGTATTGGCGTAGACAGCAAGGGTCATATTTATGTGGTTGATGCTATCTTTCATCGGGTTCAAATCTTTGATAACAAAGGCCGATATTTAATGGATTTTGGTAATCAGGGGCGTGGCCCCGGTGAATTCTGGTTACCGTCAGGATTGTTTATTGATCAGGACAAGATTTATGTGGCGGATTCTTATAACCGCCGAGTACAGGTGTTTCAATATGTGGGTGGGTAAACTGAAAAGACAAAGTGTTATTCTGGCGTTGATGGCTATCACAGCAATCAGCATATTTACCAATACCAGTATCCGGGCTGCGCAAGATGTCGCTAACACTCGCCACAATTTGTCTATCAGCGGGCCGGGAACAGTAAAAAGCGGCACGGTAACTCAAGTTTGTGTATTCTGTCACACTCCTCATGCAGCCATGGCAGACGCACCGCTGTGGAATCATACGCTGTCTTCGGGACAGACCTACACACCGTACGGCAGCACCACACTCGATGCCTCACCCGATCAACCTACGGGGAAATCAGTATTGTGTCTGGCCTGTCATGATGGCACCGTCGCACTCGGTGCTTTGGCTAACCCACCAACAGGAGAAACGCTGGACGCTATCCTGACCAGTCCCATGAACCCAGCAGAACGGGGTTATCTGGGCACAGATCTAAGCGATGATCACCCGATTTCTTTTATCTACGACTCGACCCTGCAGGTCAATGATGGTGAATTATTTGATCCTACGAGTATTGGCCTACCGCTTGATGGTGCCAGTTCAAACAGAGTTGAATGCACCACCTGCCATGATGCCCACGAGGCAACCAATGCACCTTTTCTCAGAATAAGTTCACTCAATGGTGCCATCTGCACAGAATGCCATAACAAGACGGGCTGGGTGGGATCCAGCCATGAGAGTTCGACCGCTACCTGGAACACCACAGGCACCAATCCATGGGCCGATCGCCGGCTAGAGTGGCGCGGAGCTAATGTTGCCGAAAACAGTTGTATGAATTGCCACACACCTCATAGTGCGGCCGATACCGCAAGACTGCCGAAATATCTGGAAGAAAATACCTGTCTTGCCTGTCACAATGGCAATACAGCAGCGACCGATATTCAGGCAGAACTTATCAAGACGGATAGCCATCCAGTAACCGTCACGCCCAACGCAAATCATGATTTTGAGGCAACGGAAAACCCTCTGACCATGAATATCCATGCAGAATGCCCTGATTGCCATAATCCGCATACAGTACAGGCGGCTGACCCCATGATCTCATTCAACCCGCTTAATCTGGCGCAACCAGTAACCGCAGCTCCGTTAGCGAATTCAACAATCCAGAATGTGTCAGGTATTGATATCAATGGCAGTGTCGTCGCCAACGTGACCAATCAGTATGAGCTTTGCTTCAAGTGTCATGGCGTGCCCGGCAAAGGCTCCTGCGGCGGTCTTCCCACTGATCGCTGTTCGACCGCCACTGGCTGGAACATGACTCGAGTAGATGCGACCTATAACATTCGCGACAAGGTCAACCCGGCTGCTGGCGCTGTTTCCTGGCATCCCATTGCATCAAACAATGCTGCCAATAATGCCGAGGTGCCCAGCCTGCGTACGGATATCCCGCTAGATAAAATTAACAGTCTGATTTATTGCACTGATTGTCATAATAGCGACACCTCTGCGGCCGCTGGCGGAACAGGGCCAAACGGACCGCATGGCTCAAATCATGAAGGGCTACTGGCCATGAGATATATACTGGATCCAATCGTGGCGTCCAATGCCACCGCAGATTATGCATTATGCTTTAAGTGTCACTCGGAGTCCGCGTTACTCGTTGCCCCATTAAGTGGTTACTCCCATGACCGTCATATCACTGGACAGAATAAATCCTGTCTTAACTGTCATGACCCACACGGATCGCATGTATCGAATCACCTGATCAATTTTCAAATGACATCCAGTTATACCGGAGGACCGTACGAAATTGGATTGGATAGGTTTGGCGGCATCCCTGTATTTACTGATAACGGTGTCTATTCGGGAACCTGCACTCTATCTTGTCATGGCGCCAAACACGCGAAGACCTACTAACATGAACATAAACACACCCCACTTAATTCTTGGCTTAATGTTGGCGATGACCAGTATTACTTCCTGGGCCGATACGCCCAATAAGGCTGATTTTGCCATCTCTGGTACTCAATCGATTCAGGGCAAACCAACACTGGCCTATGACCCTGGCCATGACACTTATCTGGTCACCTGGTCCGATCATCGAGATCGCTTAAGAGATGTTGATATCTATGGCCGCCTGTTAAACGGTCAGGGAAAACCCATTGGAGAAGAGTTCCCAATATCAATTCATAAAGGCGGTCAGGGTATGTCTGCTGTCAGTTTTGACGAAATAAACAATCGTTTTCTGGTTGTCTGGGTAGACTGGCGCAACGCAAATGATGTTGATTCAGATATCTATGGCCAGTTAGTTAATGCGGATGGTAGTTTATACGGCAATAACTTTATTATTGCCGAACGCCGCACTTCCCAAAAGCAACCCACGGTGGCTTTTGACCCAACACGTCAACGTTTTCTGGTGGTATGGAAGGATTTTCGTGATGGTAAAATTGAGAAAATTTATGGTCGCTATCTCAATAGCAAAGGCAAAATCATCGGCGATGAATTTCGTATTGCCAAAGGTGAGGGCAAACAGGACAGACCTTCACTTTTTTATGATCCCAAACGGAAACGATTTCTGGCTGTCTGGCGGGATATCGTTGATGAAAACCAGTACCTTTCTAGCATGATCGCCGGTAGTAGCATATTCGCCGCATTTATTGACCCTGAACACCCCCTCAAACAAGGTGATCAATTACAGGACGCCTTGTTGATTGCCGCGGTAGAAGATGCCTGTCTGCCACCTTCGTTGTATTCAACCGCTTACTCACCTGAAAAAGATCTCTTTATGATTGTCTGGACGAGTGGCCGGGATTACCAGAAATTAGGCCTTGATGTCTATGGAGCCCTGATACGTGGTTCAGATGGCAAACGGATAAGCGAAGAATTGCCCATCGCCACCCAGTATAGGTATCAGGAATTTCCCGCCGTTGTTTATGATGCAAAACGCCAACGTTTTCTTGTCGCCTGGTATGATTTACGACGCGGGGATGCAAGCCTAGATATGGATATTTTTGGACGCTACGTTACCACCGACGGCGAGATGACTAATGAATTTCTGATTTCTGATTCAGACGCGCGCAATAATCGACGTTTTCCAGCGATGGCCGTCAGCCCTAAACATGATAAAGCTTTAGTAATTTGGGAAGATCGTCGCGAAAAAACTCCCCAAGCTCATCGGTCACGGATATTTGGAAGAGTTCAAACATTGGGAGATGTTACAAGAACAATTTCAAATTAGTTCAGACTCAGGTTTGAGCGTTTGTTTTATTTTTGTCATTTTGAACGCATGTGAAGAATCTTGTTTTTTTCTGTTTACTGACTTGTAGTGCCACTAATTTTGATGGGATCGAAAGTGAGCAGCCGTTATATGGCTGCCCCTATTTATTTTTTATATAGCAATCAAACTGTTTTTTCACATCCTGAGGTGTCGTTACAATAGTATGAATAAAATCAAACAACGGATAATCTGTTCGATTAAATAACTGGTATTTATCGACCATTTTCAAGGTATGGATACCTTCGCCTTCTATATTCTGAGTTTCTTCTCTTGCTAATTTTCGCCCGAGTTCATGGTGATGGGAGTTCTCGCTGGTCGCGGTGGTAATAAGATCACCCAGGCCGGCAAGATGGTAAGGGCTGTGGCATTCGCCTCCCATCTTGATAACGAGCTTATCCAGCTCCTGTAATGCCGCGACAGCAAGAAAACCTCGGGTGTTATCACCAAGCTGTAATTCATCGGCCATACCAAATGCCAGCGCGTAAACATTTTTTAAAATGACAGACCAGCTAATTCCGCTTATGTCCGTTGTTGCTTCCGTGAAAAGATGGCTTCCGCTAAAGAGTTGTTCGACCGTGCTGACAGACTCTGCTTTGTTACACGCGATCTGGGCAAAAGCATAACTACCTGCTCTAATTTCTTCTGAAATCATCGGGCCATATAAAAGGCCGTAGGGCTGGCGATCGCCAAAAACCTGTTTAAATATTTCCGCTGCGGTATGTCCCGATTCATCAAGCCCTTTGGCAATACTGAGACAAAGGCAATGTGTTTTCAGTAATGGCGCAATATGTTCTGCAATCTCCTGATGAGGATTGACCGGCAGACAAAACAGGACGATATCGGCAAGAGCCGCTGTCTCTTCAAGAGATACCGATTGAAAGTTGTTTTGCGGGTATTTATCCCATATGGATAAATCATGCTGTTCATGCAACAGGTACTGCATGGCATGCCCCATCTCGCCATATCCTAGAATTAATATCTTGAATTGTTTAGGCATTCACTATACCTTTGTTAATATGAGACAAAGTTGAAATTAATCAGTCTTTTTATACCATAAAAAACTAATCTATTCACCGTCTACCCGAGTAACACATGAATAAGCGAAGCATTATTTTTGTTCCCGGAAAAAATCCGAAACCGCCAGCCGAGCAACATCGAGCGTTACTCTGGCGCACCTTGATGGAAGGTGTGCGCCGTGCAGAACCTGATTATCTTACCGAATTTCAAAAAGACGTTGATAATTTTAAACTCATCGCCTGGGAATATCTTTACTACAATGAAAGCAAAGATATTAGCCGCGATCTGCCATGGATTGATGCCTTGATCAATACACATATGGCCACAACTAAGGATATCCGCGAAGCAAATTCATGGCGAATAAAACTGGATAAGATTTTTATAAAAATAGCTGACGCCTTTCCTTTTATTATTCCTTTGCTGGCTCAGCCAATTAGTTCATCGGCGCATGAAATCAGGCGTTATTTTAAGAATAAAGATAATATTGCCTGTGATATTCGTGAACTAATGAAAGAAGAATTACGCATGCGTCTAGCCAATAATGAGAAGATATTACTTATTGGTCACAGTCTGGGTTCTGTTATTGCTTACGATACTTTATGGGAGCTTTCTCATCTGGAGAAATTACCCGGACAAATTGATATGTTCCTCACCATTGGTAGTCCGCTTGGCATGAAATATGTGCAACAGCGGTTAATGGGGCATAATAAAAAAGGCTTTAAAAATTATCCAACGAATATCTGCCATTGGGTGAACGTATCTTCGGCGGGTGATATTGTTGCAGTAGAAAGATCTTTTTCTAAAAGTTTTAAAGAAATGCTTAGTCTGGATATTATTGAATCCATCACTGATCACTGCCAGGGTATTTATAATTTTTTCCGTAATGAAGAAGGTTTAAATGTCCACCGTTCTTATGGATATCTGGTCAATCCAGCCGTGGGTAAGGTGATTGCGGATTGGTGGAAGCAAAATGAA
>JBEQLM010000053.1:0-8904 GCA_040325975.1 Gammaproteobacteria bacterium
ATTGCAGAACGGTGATGAAACCACAGGGGCGCAGTTGGTGATTTTGGAAGAGTTGTTGGCTTATGCGGAAATGATAAAGACTTAAAAGCTTTCTCCGCAGAAGCCCCCGGTTTTTGCAGCCGTTATGTCGAGACTGGCTCTATTCTTCCGACCCTTGAGGTTAAATCTATGCAATATAGTTAACCATGTAAATTAAAAGATTGACAACCACTAATACTAGAATGGCTATTCTCAAATTAGACCAGACATTATGATCGTCCATTGTGTGATTATCCATTTTTAATCTCCGATTAAAATTGTTCGAATAATCATTATATTGATTTTGAAGATTGAAGAAATTGACGTAGTTCACAATTACATGAATATTTAGGATTAGTTATTTTTAGTGTCCGTCAAATGGGGGATGGGCACTTCTCGATAATTCTGTGCTATTTTTGATATGAAAGTATTTTTTGCGCGATTATGTACAGGAAAGCAACGCTAGCTTTGTTTTTGACTTTGAATTCTATTCACCGCCGAGTACCTTGACTTTGGTAGGAGCACAATTCATGAATGAATTTTGCTGGATTCTATCCTTAGATTCTTGAACTGTGCATCCATACACTACTGCTTCGGCTCAGAAACAAACCAAGACAACAAACTAAAAAAGTGAAAGTTGAACTAAACAGAGCGTCTAGTCTGAACTGACACTGCCAATTCCCTCAACAAAGTCTCTGTTGATTCCCATGAAATGCAGACATCCGTGACACTCTGACCGTAGGTAAGCTTCTGCCCTTCAACTACATTCTGACGACCTTCTACCAGATGACTTTCAATCATCACACCCACGATACGTTTATCGCCTTTGCTGATTTGCTCAGCAACATTACGACAAACATCAATTTGACGAAGATAATCTTTGTTGCTGTTAGCGTGCGAGCAATCCACCATCAAAGATGAACGTAAACCGCTTTTCTCTAATTGATCGGTAGCAGTTTGAATGCTTTGGCTATCATAATTAGGTTGATTACCACCACGTAGGATGATGTGACAATCCTCATTACCTGTGGTGGAGAATATGGCGGAGTGACCTTCTTTGGTCAGCGACATGAATACATGCGGACGCGATGCAGCGTGTACGGCATCGATGGCGATTTTGAAACCACCATCGGTGCTATTCTTAAATCCGATGGGACAGGACAGACCAGAAGCCAGTTCACGATGTCCCTGACTTTCGGTGGTACGTGCACCGACGGCACCCCAGCTGATCAGATCGGCAATATACTGCGGGCTAATTAGATCCAGAAATTCCGTACCAGCGGGTACGCCCTGTTTAGCGAGGTCGAGTAATAAACCTCGTGCCAGTCGCAGGCCTTTGTTGATATGAAAACTTTCATCCATATCCGGGTCGTTGATTAAACCCTTCCAACCGACTGTGGTACGCGGTTTTTCGAAATAGACGCGCATGATGATGCAAAGATCATCAGATAATTCATCGATTAATGGCTTCAGACGATTAGCATATTCGCGTGCAGCCGCGGGGTCGTGAATGGAGCAAGGGCCGACGACAACGACCAGACGATCATCCTCACCGTGCAGAATATTATGAATGGCCTCACGATTTTTATACACCGTTTCGGATGCCTGTTCATCAATCGGAAATTCTGCGTGCAGTTCGGCTGGCGGTAGGACTTCATGCAAGCCTGCTATGCGGACGTCGTCGGTTTTAAACTTCATTCTATTATCGTGCGTTTTATCGTATTTTAAAGAAGGGCGAATTATATCGAATTCAGAGTCAATTGACCTGCATTTCGCGCAGGATTTCTGGCAAAGCCGACAAAGACTCGATTTGTCGATCGGCCTGATAGTCATCATGTTGCCATGGCTGCCCTGCCCTATTTAGCCAGATACTACGAATTCCGACATCGTAAGCCCCCTGGATATCACGGTGCGGGTCATCACCAATGTGTATAACCTCGCTGGCAGCCAGTCCGGCTCTGTTCAACATGGTCTCAAAAAACAGGGGATGCGGCTTCTGATGGCCCACTTCGGCGGCAGAAACTGAAAATTCGAACCAGTGCGCCACACCAGTTTTTTCAATGCTGGCATTGCCATTGGTGAGTGCGGTCATACGATATTGCGGTTGCAGGGCATCAAGTACAGAACTGACATCATCATACAGCGTGATTTGCTGACGGGCTTCATAGAACAGCTCGAAAGCCTCATTCACCCAATCTGAATCAATCTTCATCTCAGCAGCCAGGGCTTTCAGCGATTCGATACGCAGTGCTGACATATCGTGCGCCAGTTCCTGCCTTGTATTTAGAAAATTCAAGCGGTGACTGCGCAAGGTTTCGATATCAAAACAGTCGGTAATTTCCGGCACCCGTTGCTGCATCCACTCGTACAGCTTATGTTCAGCAGCCATGATGGTGGGTTTACATGGCCACAGGGTGTCATCAAGATCAAAACTCAGTAGTTTGATTTTTTTAGTTTTACTCATTAATGTGAAATCTGGAAAGGGATTTTAACGTTCAATACGGGCTACATAGCCAGAACCGGCAAAGTTTTTTTCGTAGATATTCAAAGCTTTCAGACCTCTTTTAAAAGAGCTGAAATAACCGAAACGAACATTGTATCTTACTTCATCTTTCTTGTTTTTGTAGTTATGCAGATAAGCATTCAAGTTTGCATTTAGCAGCTGATCTACTTTTGCCTGCGCATTCTCAGCACTACTATACATGCCTACCTGTATAGAATAACGTGCGGTTTCTTCGCTGGCATCATCAACCATAGTTAATGCTTCGCTTGCTGTGTCTGATGATGCTGCGATTTCTGATTCATTCTGTGACGACCCATCAATTCCAGATACTATAGCCAGTAAAGCTTTTCTGGTTTCATTAATAGCTGCAATATTATCAGATACTACAGCTTGTTCAGTGGTGTCATTTATTGCACTACTTACTTCTGCACTGGCGTTTTCTGTAACCACTTTTAGCGTACTTATTTCTTCAGCGGGCTCTTTCATGGCATGATCAATCATCGGTTTAACTGGTTTTGCCATGGCTACTTTAATAACAGTGGATTCAACAATTCCAGTATTGGCATCTGAATTATCAGCAACTGTCACGACGTGATCATCCTCGTCATCCACACTATCAACATCGATACTGGCACCCGGTTCTTCAAATTCAGGCTTCTGTGCCTCGACCACTGCCAGGGATGTAACATCTGCATTCGGCAAGGCCATTCCCACGGGTTCCAGCTGGGCTATCCATTTGTTGTTCGATTTTTCAAAACCCAGGATATAACCACCAAAAAACATCATAATCACTAATAGCCCGACAGCCAGCAAGATCCATTTCAATTTAGGATGATCCAGCAATATGGGTGACATATAATATCGACTTCTGGATCTATGAAATATGCGGGTATTACTCATAAGATTTAGTTAACCTTATTAATCTAAAAGGTGATCAATGCAAAAAAAAGTTCTCGCAGCAACCCGATTTTTAAAAAAAAGTGATGCCACACTGAAAAAACTGATAGAAAAACACGGTGCCTGCACCTTATTCGATGGCAGCAGCCTGCTGCATCGCTCAAATTTCCATGTTCTGGTCTGGGCCATTATCAACCAGCAACTCTCCGTGAAATCAGCAAGGGCTATCGAAAACAAATTACTCACCAAACTCTCTACAGATAATTTCAATGAGAAGATTATAGACGCTCTGACCAATAATGAACTAGCCGCCTGCGGACTTTCTAAGCAAAAAATAAGATATTTACGTGCTTTATGCCATGCAAGCCAGACAAATACTATTCCTCTACAGACAATGCATAAAATGAAAAACACCCAAATCGCTGATTGTCTGATTCAACTGCCCGGTGTTGGCCCCTGGACAATTGATATGTTTTTGATGTTCTCACTTGGTCGACTAGATGTATTGCCGCTCGGTGATCTTGCCTTAAGAAAATCATTTGCTCAACATTACCCGCTACCCGAAAAACCCTCGACCGATGATTATTTAAGCATTGCCCAATGCTGGCACCCCTATGAAAGTATTGCCAGCTGGTATTTGTGGGCGGCTATTGATTAAGCTTTTTTATTGAAGCGGAATACCAACCCACTTATACCAATCATTAAACAAAGTTGAATCCTGTGCAGCTAATACCGAGCGTGTTTCATAACGCCCCCTAAACACGGGTTCACCATCAAGTGAGACTGATCGTCCACCGACTTCATGAAAAATTAAATGTCCTGCGGCATAATCCCAGAGTTTTTGACCTCCGTGCAAATATATATCGAATCGTCCGGCTGAAATCCAGCACCAGTCTATCGCTGAGGAACCTGAGTTACGTTGCGCCCCATAAGGCTGCTCGGTTATTAATCGCACAGCTAATTCTTCAGGCAAGCGTTTCATTTCGATCTCTGCAATGATGCGATGCGCGTGATGTGTGTGGCTGATTAGCTCCAGTTTCTCTCCATTAAGAAAAGCACCTTCACCTTTTTTAGCAGTAAACATTTCATCACGTGTTGGGTCATATATTAAACCCAGTACCGATTCACCATCCACAATCAGTGCAATAGAAACCGCAAACATGGGTAAACCCGCAGCATAATTGTTAGTGCCATCTAATGGATCAACACACCAATAAGAGTCACCACTCTCGATGACAGCCAGCTGTTCCGCCTCGGTCATTTCCTCACCTAGCAATGCAATATATGGCCATGCCTGTTTAAGCTCTTCATCCAGCCGTTTTTGCATAGCCAGATCAGCATTGGTAATAACACTGCCATCTTCCTTATAAGTAAAATCGCGCTTACCAAAATCGGGCAACAGTTCTTCTATAGCGGCCTGCTTGACCATCTTTTTCAATCGTTCCAGATCGCTATTTGTAAAATCAAATGACATTTTATTTTTTACTCATTAAAGTTGAGTTTTACCAGGGAATATCGCTTCCATCTATATCAATAAATCGACCACTGTCTTTAGCTTTCAACGCCAGCAATGTTTCAAAGATTTTTGTTACGCTTTCCTTCGTGCTAATTTCGGCATTGGGGCCTCCCATGTTGGTTTTCACCCAACCTGGATGTAGCGCTACGCATTTTATTGCTTTATCCGCCAGATCAATAGATAAACTTTTTACTACTGCATTCAAAGCAGCCTTGCTGGAGCGATAGATATAACTACCACCCGAGCTGTTGTCATCCATGCTGGCCATTTTACTACTTAAACAGGCAATAACTTTTGATTGCCCCATGGCTAGTTGCTCGACAAACAGTTCGGACATTTTCATCGGCGCGATGCTATTCACTTTGAAGGTTTCTACCCAGTCATGAACATCAACCTGGCCGAATCGATTTTTATCCGAACCATAGACACCTGCATTGTTAATCAACATATCAATGGCTTCATGACGGAGTTCGTAGGCCAGTGCCTGTAAGGTCGCCAGTTCGGACATATCGGCCAGATAAACACTTACCCGCCCGTTGGATAACTGCGCCATCGACAGCAGTTTCTCCGCTTGCTGCGGATTGCGACAGCAGGCCAGCACATCCCAGCCCTGATCCAGGCCGTAGCGCACCATTTCAAGACCGATACCGCGACTGGCACCTGTTATCAATATTTTCATTTTAATACCTCGTTTTTCTTAATCTGAAATATAACGCGCTTGTACCATTCAGGAAACTGTGCAATATTAAGACAGCCGTCTAATTCAGGAATCAGTCCATGTCTCACTCTATCGTTGTCACCGGTGCTACAGGCTTTGTTGGCAGCCACGTCCTTGAAGAGCTCAATCGGATTGGCCACAAAGAACTGTATATTATCGCAGCCTGCCGTGATCGTCGAAAACTTATTGCTGAATTTAAGGGTGAAGTGCGCGAAGGTGATTTACGCGACCCCGAGTATATGGATCGGGTACTCACTGGTGCCGATATTGTCTGCCATTGTGCGGCCTGGACCTCGCTATGGGGCAAAAAACGAGAATCAAAAGAACTCTATCTCAACCCTTCCATCAAGCTCATCGATAAGGCACTGGAATGGCGTGTTAAGCGCTTTATCAATATCAGCACAACCAGTGCTGCTTCGCCGAAATCATCTGATAATGCCTATGCTCCGGGCATTAGCCGACGTTACTGGCCGCATTTAAATAATGTCATCGCCATCGAAAATTATATGCAGGAAAATGCCCATCGAGGTTTGTCGATGGTGAACCTACGCTTGGGTATCTTTACCGGTAAGCGTTATTCATTAGGCATTTTACCCATGTTGTTACCACGCCTAAAAACCCATCTCTTACCCTGGGTAGCTGGCGGTAAAACTGGCTTGCCTATCATCGATGGCCGAGATATTGGCCAGGCCGTAGTACGTGCCGCAGTAGCTCCACAACTTCCGCCATACGCCGCTTTTAATATTGTCGGTCCCGAGACACCCAGCGTACGTGAAGTTATTAACTATATTGCTAACAACTTTGACTATCCAAAGCCACATTTTGCCGTGCCTTTTTTTGCAGCTTATAGCTTTGCCTGGCTAATGGAAAAACTGGATGTAATATTTCCCTGGCAGCCATTAATCACCCGCAGCATCGTGCACCTACTGGAAGAGACCAACGCGGATAATGAACAGGCAAGACAATTACTGGGATATATTCCAGAGATTCACTGGAAAGAAGCAGTACATCGACAGGTGACCGAGATGCAGCACGATCAGTTTAGGAGCATGAAAATGTTTAAGCCGATCAAACCATTGTCGATTAGTGCCGAGCAAAATGACTCGGACTAATCAACAACAAGTTATAAACGATAATTAGGCGAGATTATAGATACGGTTAAGATAGAACTGATCGTACTGATCAACGGGTAAAGCTTTGCTCCAGTAAAAACCCTGAGCATACTGACAACCTAATCCCTTGAGCATTTCAAGTTGACGTTCGTTCTCAACACCTTCAGCTAACAATTTTATTTTAAGACCACGAGTTAAACCGGAAATGGCAGTAACCACTGCAACATCGTGCTCACTATCTGGAACACCAGCAATAAATGCGTCATCAATTTTAACGACATCAATCGGCAGATCTTTCAGATTGGTCAAGGAAGCAAAACCAATACCAAAATCATCGATACAGATTGTCATACCCATATCATGCAGTTTATTTAAAGCTATTTCAATTTCACCTTCACTGGAAATTAAAGTTTTTTCGGTGACCTCGATAGTCAGTTCTGAGCCTTCAATTTGATGCTCTTCCATGGCTACTTTAAAGATGGAGATCAGGTTCTTATCCTTAAATTGTTTCGCCGTAAGATTAATGGAGATATTCTGATTTTCCAAACCCGCTTCTTTCCAGACACGCAGTTGATGGCAAATAGTATTAATCATCCATTCACCAATCGATACGATCAGGCCACTATCAATAGCGGTCTGAAGAAAATCATCAGGACAAATAATGCCCTTCTCAGGATGCTGCCAACGCAATAGTGCTTCTACACCCGAAATTTCATTGTTATGAATATCAATCGTTGGCTGGTAGTGAATTACCATTTCATCATTTTCAATAGCATGACGAATACTGTTTTCCAGCTCCAGGCGCTCCATCGCATTGACGCCCATTTCTGCTTTATAAAACTGGAAACAACGACGACCCTGTTCCTTGGCACGGAACATGGCAGTATCCGCATTTTTCAATAAGCTGCTGGCATCCGAAGCATCGTCAGGGAACATGGCAATGCCAACACTGGCACTGGTAAAAGTTTCCTGATCATCCAGACGTACATTATGTTCAAGAATGGTCGTGACGTTGTCAGCGATAGAAATCGCATCATCTTCACCGCTGACATTTTCGATAATAATGGCAAATTCATCACCACCAAGTCGAGCCACGGTGTCTGCTCGGCGCATTGATTTGGACAACAAATCAGCTACAGCTTTAATCAACTTATCACCGGCTTCATGGCCAAAAGAATCATTCACCAGTTTGAAATCATCAATATCTATCACCATCAGGGCAATAGATTCTCTATGTCTATCAGCACGTGCAATGGCCTGCTCCAGACGATCAACGAACAATAAACGATTGGGTAACTGAGTTAAGGCATCGCGATATTCAAGACGATGCACTTTGCGCTCAGCCATGACACTTTTCACAACGGAACGTACACGATGTTTGAGTACAGCCCATTTGATGGGTTTGGTAATGTAATCGATAGCACCAACATCGTAGGCACGTTCTACTGAAGCATCATCATCCAGCCCGGTCAGCATAATCACCGGCACATCACCATGGCCCCTCTCTTTAAGTTGCTGACAAGTGGTAAAACCATCCAGACCTGGCATCACCGCATCCAGTAAAACTAATGCAGGATGTTGTTTTTCAACGGCTTTAATGGCATCCAGACCATCTTCAGCTTCAACAATCTCATAATTCTCCGATTCCAGGACATGGCGTACCATTAAACGAATAGATGGATCATCATCAGCCAGTACCACGATGGGACGTTCTTCAGCTTTTTGTTCATTTTCGAAAAGGGAAACAACATTGTTCATTAACTACGACTCCAGTGATCTGTGTAATGATCAGGACAATACACAGGAATAATCTGATATGCCTAATAATTGTAGCTGTTTCGATTCATCTCTGCATAAAAACAGACGTAAATACCTTGAACATCACAGTCAAAAAACAGTAAAACCAATAATTTCAACTAGTTAGAATAATATTAAGTCAGGCTTTTCTCTACCAACTCGTAAACATCTCGCGATAGCTGTGGTAACTGCTTCAATCGCTCCAGTTCACCCATCATATGCGTTTGTCGCTGTGCGTCATAACGCTTCCAGCGAGTTAGCGGCGTGGTTAAACGTGAGGCGATTTGTGGATTCAGATCGTTGAGCTGCTCGATGTAACGGGCTAACAGCTGATAACCCGCAC
>JBEQLM010000054.1:0-8818 GCA_040325975.1 Gammaproteobacteria bacterium
GATCAAAAAATATAGAAAGTGATTTTTGGCTACAGGAGACAAAAAGAAAGAGGACAGGAAGTATTATCAATCGTAACCAACTTTGCATACCCTTCCTGTCCTACATTTGCTTTTGTTCTTACTTTTTTACATTATAGCCCTACTTAATATGACATGTGATACATAAATCGGCAGTTATCCGAAGGAACGTTGGATTAGTTGCTTCGTGTGGGTTGTGACAGCTTGCGCATTCCACCTGATCTGCACCTGCACCGTAAAGCTGCAAGACAGCATTTACATCTACCGCGGGATTAAACGCGTTATCTAAAGTAGGATCATAGGTGACGGATATAGGATGATCGCCCGTGAGCACTAATCCCAGGTTGCTTATAGAAGCTCCAGGCATGGTATCGCCTATGGCGACACTATTCAGATTAAACGTCCAGCCCTGATCTGCACCGGCGGCAACATAGTTACCGGAACCTGCACCATTAATCAGCTGGTCAAAGCCAACCGAGCCATCGTGGCAAGTTAAACAGGCCATTGAAATACCGGCAGGTGCTCCGATTGTCATATCCATGGTGGGACTGGTATATGGGGTATAGCCTCCCGCTGTAACGCCTCGGTTCCATAATGGCGCTGCTCCGCCAGCCTCGGTATGGGGTGAATGACAGAACACACAAACGTCTGCAGTCGCTTCTGTACTGATATTATTAACCTTGTCCGGCTGCGAACTGGACAGGTTGTGCTTGGTAGCAGTAACATCCTCGATTGCATGTACCAGTGTACTAGAACCCATCCATAACAGTGGAATTAGCGGCATTATACGAAGTAATTTTTTCATGACTAAACCTCCTGACCTTTACGGTCATGTTCTTGAGTATTTTTCTCTGATGTAACTTTGTTTTCCTTTACGCTCCTTTCATTTGACATTTTTTCCTGTTTATCAACTTCTTTCTCATCTTCAAGATATTGAAAGATTTGAATTCGAAAATTGTACTGGTCTGCAATATATATCTTGTTCTTTTGATCAATATAGACCCCTGCTGGCAAAATAAATTGTCCCGGCTTTCTGCCCATGCTGCCTACGTCTAGCAATAATGCACCTTCACCATCAAAAATCTGAAAATTATTGAATGCTGCATCAGTCACATAAATATGACCCAACGAATCAACGGCAATGCCCTTAGCGCGTACGAATTGTCCACGACTATCACCATTTGAACCAAAAGTTTTATAAAAAGTCCCGTCTGATTTCAGAATCTGAACACGGAAATTCATGCTGTCAACAATATAAATTTTTCCACTGCTATCCAGAGCGACATTGGTGGGCCAGTTAAATTCCCCCGTCTCCTTGCCGCGTTTACCAATTCTCTCCAGCAATTCCCCTGTCATATTGTAAACAACGATATGATGCGCCACGCTGTCAACAACATAGACACGGTTACGTTTCTCATCGACCGCAATTCCAATTGGCCGCTCCAGTTCACCTTTACGCCCCATAGCGCGAAGAAATTTGCCATCCGGTGTATAAACAACTACGCGTTGTTTCACCGAGTCGGTAACATAGATATTACCCTGACTATCAGAGGTGATACCCAGGGGTTTTGCCAGTATGCCCTTGCCTTCTGTGCCCCATACAGAAAATGATTTATTCGGCTCATCAAATACCAGTACCTTGCCCCAGCCACTGTCGGCAACAAACACACGCCCTTTGTTGTCGGCATGCACTGCGTAAGGTTTTTTTAGTTGGCGACCAGATTCGCGCGCTGTGCCCAGCAGACTATCGCGCAAGCGCGACATTGTTGCTGGTGGAGGTACGATTTGATCCTCTGAAAAAAATGCACGAATAAATTTAATGCGGGGTTGTTCGGGGGGTAATGGCCAGGCTAGATCAACAGCTTCATTTGCCGCGTCGGATTGAATAGAGTCGGTAGTTGTGCAACCGGCAACCATCCACACACTGGCGATAATTCCAGATATAACCAAACTACGTACACATTTGTTACAGAATGATTGCAACAATGTGGGGCATATAATACTCATTCGAACCACTCCCACGCAAAACAAAAATACTTTTCGACTCATTTGCCTTTTACGGCTATTTTCTAAATAACCACATTTACACTGGTAGTATACTACTTTAATTTCAACATACACGATAAAAAGATGATATCTTGATCAGACCATGTAACATCATTAGCATGTAA
The DNA here is from genome assembly GCA_040325975.1 of Gammaproteobacteria bacterium. Taxonomy (GTDB): domain Bacteria; phylum Pseudomonadota; class Gammaproteobacteria; order SZUA-229; family SZUA-229; genus LH-M37. Next base: position 2,190 of record JBEQLM010000054.1, read on the forward strand.
CATCATTAGTATATAATGTCATTATCATATAACATCATTTGACATAGCAATTGATTTATGTCATGTACTTACATCATGTGCTTACATCATGTGTTTATATCTAATTATCATATATTTAAGGTCATTAATAGATTATGTCTAACTCGATTTTCCGCCATACAGCACGCTACTTTATTTTTGCGATAACCATGTTATCGACTGCACAGGCCTATGCTTCTGATCCTGAGGAAGTATTAATCGTAGGTGAAGAACATTTTTTGCGCTTCGAGCTGGATGAAGTGATTAACGGCTTCCTCCCAGCCGCCGTTTTCCATGGCGGCATTAGTGATGAGACACGAAAAAAATATACCCGCAAAGCTATAGATGCGCTCATTGATCGCGCCCTACTCTATCAAAATGCCTATGCAACAGGTATTCGCGTTGAGCCTACAGAAGTCGAATCAGTAATCGAAAAAAATATTGAACAGTTTGGCTCGAAAAAGAAATTTGAGTCAGCGCTCAAGAAGAGCGGTCTTACTTTAAAACGTTTCAAACATCGGATTATTCAGCAAAAAGCAATTACTGAACATATCCAGTCAGGACTGGCTAAACAGTCCCGTTACAGCGAAAAAGAATTACGTGCTTATTACGATGATCACCAGCAGGAATTCGATCGACCTGAAACTATTGGGCTTTGGCATATTATTTTAAAAGTTAAACCGAATGCTCTGGAATCCACGTGGGTAGAAAAGAAAAAACTCGCTGACAGTATAGTGAGCCGTGTAAAAAAAGGCGAAACTTTTACCAAACTGGCAAGTGAATATTCAGAAGACGATTACAGAGTGAAGGGCGGATGGATTGGTTATTTACATAAGGGACGCCTTTTGCCAAAACTGGAAGACGTAGCATTTAGTTTAAAAAACAACGAAATTTCTGAACCGATTCGTTCATTACAGGGCTATCATATTATTAAAGCGGGTGACAGGAAGCAGGAGGGGAGAATTCTTTTCAAGGATATCAATGCTGAACTCAAGCAACGTCTTGAAAAAGAGCGCTTTGAAAAACTGAAAACTGATTTGCTTAATGGACTTAGAGAAAAAGTAGACATCAAGATATTGATTGATATGACGTGATAAAAATTCGCTGATTATTTATAGAATATTTACACTACAAACCCCGTATTCATGCGGGGTTTTGTTTGTCTGAACGTCTACTTTTGTTCGTTAACAAACATTTGCATACCTCTATCCCACTTCCCCTGTACAGCCTGCCCCAGTGTCGATTGTGCGATTGAAATCACGGCTACGGGGGCCTCCCACACATCGCTAATAGATACTATATAATCAACACATCACCACGATCTTTGAGGATACATTTAATGAAGAATTTTGGCTGGGACTCTTTTTTAATACGTTTTATTTTTGCAACAGTAATCGTATTCAGCACCTACAATCCTGAAGGTTATTCATATTTTCACTGGGCGACAGAGAACTTTAGCATTTTTAATGTATACAAGGCTTTTACAGGTGTCATTCTATTTATTGGTTGGGCAATTCTTATTCGCGCCAGCCTGGGTTCACTTGGTGTGTTTGGACTATCTTTAGCCACTATATTTTTCGGTCTGTTAATTTGGCTAATTATCGATGTTCTAGGCATGACTGCCGATAGTATGCGTTCGATCAGTTATATAGTCGAAATTATGATCGCCAGTGTACTCAGTATTGGCGTTTCCTGGTCACATATCAGACGCAGAATTAGTGGTCAGGTTGATACGGATGAGTTAGATAGAGAGGGTTAATTGCGTAGTCCACGCAGAGCGTGGGGACAAAAAAAATATATGCGGCCTACTACAATTATCAACCGGACAATGTTACCCAGGCAATAACAGCAATCGTCACCACCGTAATAACCATCGCCGCAATCACCAGACAAACTACACAGAAATCACCAAACTGCTTTGTTGAGTGATCCATCACACACCTCCTTTGTATTATTTATTAGTAATTACGGAATCTACAACGTGCTACTAATTACAATAATCCACAATTCGATATTCTGTGTCAATAAGAAACTAAAAACCTGGACTCACTCTAATTTTTATTATTCACCAAATACATGGTCAATTCAGGCCAATAAGTAATCACCAATACCGCCGCCATCAAAATAAACATAAACGGTATAGTTGCATGATACAACTCGGTCACCGGTTTATGAAAACGATAACTGGCGATAAATAAATTCATACCAACGGGTGGCGTGAAATAACCAATCTGCATATTAGCTAAAAAGATAATACCCAGGTGAATCGGATGAATATCGTAGCCAATGGCGATGGGTAACAACAAAGGAACAATAATCACCAGTGCCGAGAATACATCCAGAATCATACCCAGCAATAACAGAAAAATATTAAGCAACATTAAGAAGGTAAGTTTGCTGTCGATGTGTGAACGGATAAATTCAAACAAACGATTTGGTACTTCGGTGTCGATTAAATAATTAGTCGAAGCCAGAGAAACACCCAGAATGACCAGGACACCACCGACCAGTACCATGGAGTCACGCATGATTTCCGGTAATTTATTGAATGCCACTTCCCGCAATATAACCACTTCGACGATCAGTACATACATCACCGCTACAGCCGCTGCTTCTGATATAGCAAAAAAGCCCGAATAGATACCACCGATTAAAATAAACGGCATGGGAATTTCCCACATGGAGCTGCGTAGCGCTTTAAATAATTTAGGCCAGCTAAATGGTGTGCGTCTTATTTCTGGACGTTGGTGGCTTTTGTATATGCTATAGACGGTGAGCATAAGCAACATCAACAGACCTGGTAACAAACCGGCAAGAAAAAGATCATCAATCGCGACCGGCACACCAATACCCATTTGCTGAACAATGACACCGTACAGAATCAGGGCGATGGAAGGTGGAAACAACAGGCCCAGGCTTCCAGACGAGGTAATCAGACCAAGATTAAAACGTTCTTCGTAACCCGCCTGCTTCATTGCTGGATACAAAATAGCACCCAGGGCAATAATGGTTGCACCTGATGCGCCAGTAAGCGCCGTAAAGAAGGCACAGGCGAATAATGAGACGATGGCAAGACCACCCGGCATCCAGCCTAACAAGGCATCGGTGAGCAATACCAGGCGCTCTGAGGCTTTACTCTCGCCCAGGACATATCCGGCAAGCGTAAACAGGGGGATAGCCAGCAAAATGGGCGTATCGACGATACGGTAGATCTCTATCGCTATCACCGATAGATCCACATCGATGGATGAAAAACCAAGCAGTGCACTGGTTGCAATAATGACAAACAGCGGCACACCCATAATAATCAGTGCAACAAGTAGGATACCACCCAACATCAGCGATTTTCCTGTTCAGGTGGTGAGATAAATAACAACAGGTAACGTAGCGCGATCATGAAAAAACCGATGGGGATGACAAGTTCGGTCAGCCAGGCTGGAACATTGGCGAAAGCAATGGTGTTGTATTCATAATCCATTTGCACAAATCGAACGGCATGATAGGCAATCAAACCACAAATAAAAATACAGAAGGCATAGACAGAACGTTGCAGGTATTTAATGTATTTTTTTGAAACGTAGCGAGTAAAAAAATCAATACGGATATGGTTATCATTACGTGTCGCGACCACAGCACCGGCTATAGCCACCCATAGAACAAGCACCCTTAACAAAGGATCAATCCAGACCACACCTTCGCCAAAAATATTGCGGAAAAAAATTTGCGCAATCGCCAGTATCACCATGACGGCTAAAGTCAGAATTAAAAACCAGTCTTCCAGTTTATTAATAAAACCGAGAAAGCCTGTGACGCGTTTATTCATAACATGGTCTTATCATTTCTTCGCTTTGGCAGCATTCACATGAGCCATGAGTTTTTTATAAATGGCTGGTGCATAACTATTATCTTTTTTCAATTTAGTAATAGCTTTATCGCCAATTGCATACCAGGCATCTAAGGATTTTTTAGGCAAAGAGATATATTTAATCCCCTGTTGTTTGAGCGCTTCTTGCGCGGCGAAGTTATCACGTCGATTTGCTGCATCAATACGCTTAAATGCTGCACTCATCACTTCACGAACAATAGTTTGATCTTCTTTATTTATTTTATTAAATACCTTCTTATCGATAACCAATATGGCCGCAATATAAGTCAATGGCACATCAATCACGTACTTCACACGCGTATGCCATTGCAGAGCAATGGCGCCAATAGGGGAAGTAATTACGGTATTAACTAGACCTGTCTGCAAGCCCGTTAATACATCGGAGACTGGCAAAGTAACGGGGGATATCTCAGCACTACTGAACACGGCCTCACCCACTTTATTGCCGCCGGGTATCCAGACTTTTTGTTTACGCACATCCTCAACGGTGTACAGGGAACTTTCAGACATCATATATGTAAAACCACCTTCACCGAAGCCGAAAGAGACAAAACCTCTTTTCTCTAATTGATCCAGTAAAAACTGATCCATTTTCTCGCGTACATAACTCACCTGTTCCAGAGAGGAAAAAAGATAGGGCAAACTATAAATATCGATATCAGAATAGACACCGGTCAAACTACCTGTGGTAACGGCGCCACCCTGCAATTGACCAATACGCATTTTTCTCAAAACGTTTTCGTCGCTACCCATGACACCACCAGGATAAAATTTGAGCACGACTCGTCCTTGTGTCCTTTTTTTGATTTCTTTGGCACCAGCACGCATTTCGTTCATCCACAAAGTACCATCTGGTGAAATAGTGGCAATTTTTATGGCCTTTGCATAAACCGGAGACATTGCCATAAGCAATGGCAACAGCAAACATAACTGTGTCAGTTTTTTAAGTATCAATTTAAATAACTCCGAATAAGAATTTGGCTATTAAAAATAATCGTCGGCATCAGCCAGTAGCTGTTTGGCTTTAACGCGAGCAATAGTATCGATCAACAAGGTTTTTGATTTATGAACATCCACTGCCAGTAACTCTTTTAGCAAACTATCATGTAACTTTCGATTAAATAATAATCGCGCATATTTTTCAGCATACATTAACAAAGCCATAAGATTTTTGCGTTTGGAAATTTTCAGCGCACGCTCAAAATGTTTTTTAGCTATCTCCGGCTTGCCACCCATAGCTGGTGGCAACAATGATTCCATGACGCCCATATACAAATGTGCGTCACCGTTACTGATGCTCTCATCCAGTCGCAACACTTTTGTGATTATAGCCTTTGCCCTGGGCAAATCTGCAACTGCATTCCAGTCAGCACTATTTGCCTGAATCAAGCCCAACCATGCAGTACCATAGGCAAATAGTATGGAAGCATCCTCTTTTTTGAATTTTTTGAGGGTTTGCTCGAACTCATGATATGACATGGTTTTTGCCTTACATGACTGAGGCATTCTTAAACACACAGCTTGTTCGGCATAATCATATGATCTTTTTGCTAAAATTATTTTGCGCTCTGTTTCCTCGACAAAGACCGAGGCATAAGAACCATACAAACGAGAACCAGAGACTAATAAATCAACATTTTCCTGATCACCCCGGATCAAACTACTAACTAAAATTAAATAGGTGGGTATCGCCTGCTTAACAGTTTCTGGTTCATCATGGGCAAGTATGGTGGCAGATAGATCTTCAGCAAACTCTTTTTTGGCAGATGAAATTAATGAGCCACAGGCCGACAACGACAGCAATATCATGCCAATCAGTGAGCACTGAATCAACTTATAAATAGCTATAAATGACTGAGTTTTTACCATCAAAATTCTCATGGATAACAAAGAGGGTAGATATTACGGTTTTTGGGGAATATTGACTAGTAAGTTATTACTAAACTTGATGATATTGCCAATCAATTACCTGGAATTACTACCATATCGACCATATTTCAGACAAAAAAAAGCCAGCCCTGGCATAAAGGCTGGCTTCTTTCAGGCACTGAGAACCTAATCAGAGAAGATACGCTGTAATCCAGTGACTGAGCGCACCCATGGCTTTGAACCTGTGCGTTGCTCAAGATCAAACGATGCCTGCTTTGCTGATTCCAGACCATCATGAAGACTCACTAATACATACAAAATATCACCATCACGATTAGTTTTAACTATTTGCATTTGATCAAGGTCGTGAGAACTCATGTAGCCGTTTACATTGTTTAGCTTTCTTCCTGCATAAGCCTGTACCACATAAGCTGATGCTGGAGCACTCATAATGTCTGAACCAATAACACTAGGAGCGGGTATCTCTTCAACGGGTTCAGGTAGCCCAGGCTCAGTTAGTACAGGCTCAATCTCAAACATCGATTCCCGTTCAGGCTCAGGCATCGTTGTTTCAGCAAACGGTGCGTCATCCGGGCTTAGCTCAACAAATTCCTCGAAACTAGTGTCTTCAGAATCACGTTTTGTTTTCCACGGTGAATTGTCTGCATCGCGCCATGATGGTGAATTAGAACAACCAGCAAGACCAACGACAAATAGAGAGCTAATTAAGATACCTTGTATTTTTCTTATTTCCACGATATTTCTCCAGTACTTTTTTCATTTTCTTGGATTGTAGCCTAAATTCATGAAAATTTAGCTTATTTACTACATATCACAAACATTTTTTACTTATTGC
>JBEQLM010000055.1:0-8815 GCA_040325975.1 Gammaproteobacteria bacterium
TATTGGCGTTAGTAATTGGCCCTAATATCTTTGATGCCACACCGGGCTGATCTGGCACACCGGCCATTGTTAACTGTGCTTCATCGCGATTAAACGCGATACCTGAAATTAACGCTCGTTCCACGTCATCATTCTCCATAGCTATTAAAGTACCACTTCCCTCTTCAAAGGAAGACAACACTCTTAATGGGACATTATATTTACCCGCAAATTCAACTGAACGAATCTGCAATACTTTTGAACCCAGACTGGCCATTTCCAGCATTTCTTCAAAAGTAATATGATCAAGTTTTCGAGCCTTGGGCTCGACGCGTGGATCGGTAGTATAAACCCCATCCACATCAGTATAAATCTGGCATTCATCAGCTTTCAGCGCTGCGGCAATCGCTACTGCCGTTGTATCTGAACCACCACGACCCAAAGTGGTAATACGACCGTGCTCATCGACACCCTGAAACCCAGCGACCACGACAACTCGACCCGCTTCAAGGTCATCACGCATCGTATCGCACTGCACTTCACGAATTCTGGCTTTGCCGTGCGTACTGTCTGTTAACATTTTGATTTGCGCACCCGTATAAGAACGCGCATCACAACCTCTATCGAGCAAGGCCATGGTCAATAGCGCTATTGTAACCTGCTCACCCGTTGAAATAATCACATCTAATTCACGGGAATGCGGTGTAGCACTGATGTCATTAGCTAGCGCAATCAGTCGATTAGTTTCACCACTCATTGCTGAAACGGCAACCACAACCTGATCACCCGATTTTGCTAACGCGCTGACCTTATCGGCCACTTTACCGATTTTCTCGATAGAGCCAACTGAGGTGCCGCCGTATTTTTGTACGATCAAAGCCATAATTGTGTTGCGCTAACGCTGCGTGAGTACCGATGTAGGTTTAATAAGGGTTGAGAGTATATAAGCGATTGATTATAAAGACAATGGGCGCTTACAAATTTGTTTGCAGCCAGGCCTTAGCCGCAGCCAATGCCTGCGGGATATTTTCCGGCTTATCACCACCTGCCTGAGCCATATCAGGGCGACCACCGCCTTTGCCACCAACTTCAGCGGCAGCGATATTGACCAGATCACCGGCCTTAACCGTTTTTATCAGATCTTTGCTGACACCAGCAATCAGGCGCACTTTACCGTCTTCTTCACTTGCCAGGACAATAGCTGATGAACCCAGCTTGTTCTTGAGCTGATCCATTGTATCGCGCAAAGTCTTGCTGTCTGCTCCTTCGAGTTGAACCGCTAATATATGCACACCATTTACTTCTTCAGCCTGTGAAGAAAGATCGCTACCCGCCTGCGAAGCCAATTTTCCTTTCAGCTGATCCAGTAATTTTTCCTGCTCACGCACACGGTTAACCATCTGCTCAACCTTGGCAATCACTTCCTCACGGCTACTCTTGAGCAAATCAGTAATCGAATCAATCTGGCTTTCGCGATCCTCAGCCCAGGCTACAGCACCAGCACCGGTAACCCCTTCTATGCGCCTTACTCCTGAAGCAATGCCGCTCTCAGCAGTAATTTTGAAGAAACCAATATCACCGACACGATTGACATGTGTACCGCCACACAACTCCGTTGAAAAACACCCTTCAGCAGCCTCACCCATCGAGACGACCCGCACAACATCGTCGTATTTCTCGCCAAATAAAGCCATAGCACCAGATTTCTTCGCCTCTTCAATCGACATTTCATTCATCTCAGCTGATGAATTCTGGCGTATCTGCTGATTTACCCGACGCTCAATACGTCTCAGTTCATCTGACTTAATCGGTTCAAAATGAGAGAAATCAAAACGCAGACGCTCAGCATCAACTAATGAACCTTTCTGCTGCACGTGCTCACCCAAAATTTCTCGCAAAGCGGCGTGTAATAAATGCGTCGCCGAGTGATTACAACGAATGGCATCGCGGTTATTTTTATCAATTGTCGCATGAACCGTATCATCCACAGCCAGACTACCTGATTCCAGCACACCAATATGTAATACGCTATTTCCCTGTTTCTGGGTATCGTCTACAGCAAAACTGGCGGCGGCGGTTGAAAGCACACCGACATCGCCAACCTGCCCCCCAGACTCGGCATAAAATGGCGTTTCATCCAGAACAATGATGGCTTTTTGACCTGCCGCAATAGAAGCAACCGGACTGGAATCAACAAATAATTCTTTAATATTGCAAGATCCATCGACGTGCTCATAACCAGTAAAAGTCGTCTCAGTTTCAACTTCGATATCGCGATTGTAATCCACACCAAACTGACTGGCGGTACGCGCACGATCACGCTGCACATCCATTGCCACTTCAAATCCAGCATGATCAACGACCAGATCACGCTCACGCGCAATGTCTGCGGTTAAGTCAATCGGAAAGCCGTAAGTATCATAAAGCTTGAACGCAGTCTCACCAGGAATGGTTTTTCCTTTGAGCTTAGCAATCGCCTCATCGAGAATACGCATACCCTGATCAAGCGTTTCAGCAAAACGCTCTTCTTCGAGCTTGAGCACGCGCTCCACATTCGTCTGAGCTTCGGCCAGCTCGGGATAAGCCTCACCCATTTGATCAACCAGCGGTGCAACCAGTTTATGAAAAAACAAACCAGTCATACCCAGTTTATGAGCATGACGCGCGGCGCGACGAATGATACGGCGCAAAACATAACCACGACCTTCATTCGACGGCATCACGCCATCAACGATCAGAAATGCGCAGGAACGAATATGATCAGCGATGACGCGCAATGATTTATTGGATAAATCATCGGTATTGGTGACCTTCGCCGCCGCTTTGATCAAATACTGAAACAGATCAATATCATAATTATTATGTACATCCTGAAGAATGGCCGCCAGACGCTCCAGCCCCATACCAGTATCCACTGATGGCGCAGGTAAATTATGCAATTCACCATCACTACTGCGGTTGTACTGCATGAACACCAGATTCCAGATCTCGATATAACGATCACCGTCTTCTTCGGGTGTTCCTGGTGGGCCACCGGCAATATCTGCGCCGTGATCATAGAAAATCTCAGTACATGGACCACAGGGTCCGGTATCACCCATTGACCAGAAGTTATCCTTGGCACCAATACGGCTAAAACGATCTGAGCTCACACCGATGTCTTTCAACCAGATATCCGCAGCTTCATCATCTTCTTCAAATACCGTCACCCATAGTCGCTCTTCAGGCAGGCCAACAACTTCAGTCAGAAATTCCCAGGCGTAAGCAATCGCATCCTGCTTGAAATAATCACCAAAACTGAAGTTACCGAGCATCTCAAAAAAGGTATGGTGACGTGCGGTATAACCGACGTTTTCAAGATCATTATGCTTTCCGCCAGCACGCACACAACGCTGACTGCTGGTGGCACGCTTATAGGTACGTTTATCTCGCCCGAGGAAGACATCTTTAAACTGAACCATGCCCGCATTGGTGAATAACAAAGTAGGATCGTTACCGGGTACCAAAGAACTGCTCGATACTATCTCATGGTCTTTGTTTTTGAAAAATTCCAGGAATTGCTGGCGTAGATCTGCGCTGGATGTCATAGGATATTTACTTTAAATTATATTATTTTTGTTGTTTTTATCTATTTAACAACTTCATGTATTTGATCTAATGAAAACCCGCGGTATTGCAAAAAACGCATACGTTTGGCTTTCTCCTGATAATCTTCGAACCGACTACCATGGTATTTCTTCTGATATTCATGCACTATCGTTTGCCACCAGACGTCATCATCAGCCAACAAATAACGATCGACTATCAGCTCATCAACACCCCGCTCCCTGAGCTCCGAAGCGATACGAACAGGACCAAAACCTTTCAAGCGACGACTACGAATATAGGCTTCGGCGTAGCGTTCATCCGACTGCCAATCGCCCTGCTTTAATTCAAGCAGAGCTGTGGCAATTTCATCGGCTTCAAATTCACGCTTTATCAGCTTCTGACGCAGTTCCTCGGCTGAGTGTTCGCGCCTGGAAAGCAACCGAACCGCAACATGCTTCGCACTGGACACCATCCGATGGAACCATCAAATACCGACTAAACCTCTTCAGCCACCGATTCATCAGCGTCCATCACGGCAGCATCTTCAGCAGTAATATCATCGGCAGATTTAGGTTTAGGTAGCAACATTTCACGCAGCTTCGCCTCGATTTCATCCGCCTTGTCAGGGTTAGCTTTAAGGAACTCACGCACCTTCTCTTTACCCTGACCAATTCGATCGCCGTTGTAGCTATACCAGGCACCGGCTTTATCGATGATATTGTTTTCCACACCCATAGCGATCAGCTCACCCTCGTGTGAAATACCTTCACCGTACAGAATCTCGAAATGAACAATTTTGAACGGAGGCGCAACTTTATTCTTAACGACTTTGACCTTGGTCTCGTTACCGACCACTTCATCGCCTTTCTTGATAGCACCGGTGCGACGAATATCCAGACGTACCGAAGCATAGAATTTCAGCGCATTACCACCGGTAGTGGTCTCAGGACTGCCAAACATGACACCAATCTTCATGCGAATCTGATTGATAAAGATCACCATGGTATTAGAACGCTTGATATTGGCAGTCAGTTTACGCAGAGCCTGCGACATCAAACGTGCCTGCAGCCCCATGTGTGAATCACCCATATCGCCTTCAATTTCAGCTTTTGGCGTTAACGCTGCCACCGAGTCGATGACCACGATATCTACCGCACCGGAACGCACCAACATGTCGGTAATTTCCAGCGCCTGCTCCCCGTTATCTGGCTGTGAAACCAGCAATTCATCAATATTAACACCCAGCTTTGCCGCATAAGTAGGGTCCAGAGCGTGCTCAGCATCAACGAATGCGGCAGTACCACCCAGTTTTTGCATTTCAGCAATGACATGTAAAGTTAAAGTTGTTTTACCCGATGACTCAGGCCCGTAAATCTCAACCACACGACCTTTAGGCAAACCACCTATGCCGAGGGCGATATCCAGCCCCAGCGAACCGGTAGAAACAGCTTCGATACCCGGCATCGCACCATCATCACCCATACGCATGACAGATCCTTTGCCGAATTGACGTTCAATTTGAGTTAAAGCCGCTGCAAGGGCTTTTTTACGATTTTCGTCCATTATTTACTCCTAAGTATTCTATGTGGTTCAAGGTATTCCAGCTGTGGAATTATCACACAGATATGCAAGATGACCTAGCCCAGAGGTCTAGATTTTCCAGTTAAAATTATTTGAAACAAGATTGACCTCTATCAACCCCCCGCTTTACCCACACTCAAAGAAAGTATATTAAAATTACCCCTTGATAAATCAATCTCATATAGAATGTGTCCCATGAAAAATGATAAAAAAGATGTTAAACAGGGTATCAACGTTGGTAAAACCATTATCCAAATCGTTATTACCATCGCCACCATAGAGCTATGTATTATGGCGTTTATGGCCAATTATCTGCACAACATACCAGCAACGGTTGAGACTGCTCTCGACGCACTGCTACTCGCTTTATTATCAGCACCATTTATTTATTTCTGGATTATTAAGCCCTACGTAGATAAACATGATAAGGATGAAATTCAACTCAGCCATATGGCTTATCACGACCACCTGACACTCCTGCCAAACAGACGATATCTATCTGAACACCTGAAAAAATATCTTTCCATATGCAAACGTCACAACACATGGAGTGCATTATTGTTAATCGACATCAATGATTTTAAAGTCATTAATGACACCTATGGCTATGATATTGGCGACATCGTATTGAAAGAAACGGCGAAACGTTTATCATCAACAATTCGTGCTGAGGATATTGCCAGTCGTATGGGAGCTGACGAGTTTGCGGTCGCTATTCATCCTCTGGAAAACAACGAAGAAGAAATTAAACAAAGTACAAAAAAAGTAGCTGAAAAGCTGCAAATCGCATTACAAAAACCCATCACATTTAATGACCAGCAACTACAAATTGATGTCAGTATTGGTGTACGTATATTAAGCGCTGACAATCCAGGAATAGACACTATTCTTAAAGATGCTGACACGGCCATGTCCTTTGCCAAAAAAAATCAACACTTAAATAATACCTGCATATTTTATAAAGCAGCAGCTTAAGTTCAGCATTCAGGCTGGGCATATTCACACGGACATAAGCCGTCAAAAACTAACGTAATTTATTTCAATTACAACTTTTTTATTTTTACTGGATTTTTCTCAAAAAAATGCAGTAAAATCTGTACGCTAGATTAACAGTTAAAGCCTCATGTATGTCCACACTCCTATCCATCATTGAATCAAATATGCACCCCAATTTTGCTGCACTTTATCAAAAATCAGGTATTAATGAGGATAGAGTTAACTCCATCCGCAAAGCCATCAGCCTGTTAAAAAAGCAGCAGCCCGATTTTATCGTGTGTGAATTTTTTTATGGCTACGGCAACAACTACGCGGGGGTCAACATCAGTAATCTAGATGTTCTGCTTTCCACTTTGCAAAAATACTCACCCGACAGCAAAGTTATTGTGATCGTTGAAAAATCAGAACGCCAGTACGTAGACAAACTCAATGAACTACTTCCACTACATGCAGTTTTTGTTTATCCGGCAAAAGAGAGCGACATGGAACAGGCCTTAACGGTATAACAACTTCTATCGCAGTAGCGGCCACTCTTTCAGTACACTATATCGAACTCCTTCAGGACAGGTTTTCGATTCCACCAAAGCAAAACTGTTTACTGGCCAGTGAACCACCGACCAATTTTTGCACTCTATCGAATTTTTTGCTTTTCGGAATAAGGTAATGTGTGGTCGGTACGGTTTGCATTGATAAGCCTCAACGCATTGTCGCACGCAGGCTGCCGTTTGTTGCTCCAGTTCCTGCAACTCGGGCGGCACATTTTCCAAACCTAACCAAAAAACCCGAGACCTGGCAAAACACCCAGCCATATTCACATCCAACTCAAATGCTTTGCACCGCACCGAAGCCAGGGAAACTTCCAGAGCTTGCAGCACCTCCACTGATATCGAACCGATAAAGTGCAGTGTCATATGTAAATTTTCAGGAATGATTGCTCTAGCTGATTGCAGAACTGGTTCGCGCTTTAAATCTTTCTGAGTTTTAAACAGATGCTGGCGCGTCATCTCATCCGGCCATAATGCCAGAAAGATTCGTTTGTGCTCGGCTGGCTGAGTATCAGACACCATTTATATACAGATCATTATATCCAGCACCGCCATCAGCGCGGCTTCAACCGTTTGCAAACGCACCGCTTCACGATCACCTTCAAAATGAAATTCTTTGGCAATAGAGGTTTTATCACGCTTACCCCAGCACAGCCAGACCGTGCCCACTGGCTTATCATCAGTACCGCCATCAGGGCCAGCAATGCCACTGACACTTACCACCACATCCGCCGAAGTACGCTCAAACACACCATCAGTCATTTCCAATACCGTGTCACCACTGACCGCGCCAAACTCTTTGATAGTGACTTCAGACACACCCAACAATTCGTGCTTTGATTCATTGCTATAACAAACAATTGCGCCTTCAAACCACGCTGAACTACCTGGTAAATCAGTAATCGTCTTTGCAATCCAGCCACCACTGCAAGACTCTGCCGTCGCCAGTTTCACACCTCTTGCTGCCAAACATTCGCCTAATTGCTGCGCCAATGTTCTATTTGATTTTTCTGTTGCTGCCATGATTATTATCTACCACTAAAATCATCTACTTTAGAGCAGATAGCCATATCATACTAGCCAGATGATAAAGTGAAATAGACTTCCATGCCTAATTTTGACCTTATAGAACTACCTGCAGCCAGCTAATCTCTCTCACTTTATAGTTAATGAGATCTATTATTGACTTAAGCCATCTCTCAGGTAGAATCGAAAAGACTTAGATTTTGTATTGTTGTAACTATTTTTTTCACTATACGTTTACGAGATAAGCTTTCACAGGCCATTAGACTCATAGATGCAAGACAGGAAAAATACGATATTGCAGTTTAATGCGATAAAACCACCACCCTATCAAACCAGATCTCAGGTTAGATTTATTTTACTTTAAGAGCACACTCACAGCATGATCAGGATAATTACTACCAGCATTATTGCACTACTGACTATACAAGCCTGTTCTCTCGGCTCTAAGCCTGTAAAAGTCGCCAGTGTTCCGTCATGGGTACTGAACCCATCGTCAGATACCAGCAACACCATTTACGGTATCGGCAGTGGCTTTTCATATGATGAAGCAAAACAAGCAGCCCTAAAAGATATAACTGAAAAGCTCATGACTGAAATTAGCAGCCAGGGAAAGAGCGAGTTAAGCGTGCATAACTCTTCAGTATCACGAAGTGCCAATCAGCAAATCAATACTCGTACCATCGAAACGCAACTGTCCGACTATAAGGTATTGAAGTCGGAGCAAGTGGGTAGTGAACTTTTTATGCAGGTCAGTATGTCGCGCAGAGACTTCATTAAAAGCACATCTTCACGCCTGAAAGAGCTCGATGACAAAATTAGAAGTACAATGCAAGGTCTATCTAATAAACCTAAACTTCAACAACTTATTGCCACACAAGATCTCGAACCGACGATAACAAAAGCTCGCTCCCTCGTTTTATTACTTCAGGCAGCTGGTGGTCAGCAGAATACTGATGAATACCTGGCCTATTATGGGTCTGCTCTTAAAAAATCAAACGATCTTCTGTACAGCTTACGCTTCAACATCAGCTCCAGTAATAATCTGAAAGATTTCGCCAAACACTTAACGGCATTACTGCATAATGAAAATATTTCCGCTT
>JBEQLM010000056.1:0-8780 GCA_040325975.1 Gammaproteobacteria bacterium
GTACAGGCGCTTAATCTGGCGCTTAAGGCTGGCACCATTCAGCATGCTGCGCGCATGCTGAATGAATTGCACTCGGCTGAAATTGCTCATCTACTGGAATCACTACCGCACACCGAGCGTAATCTCATCTGGGAACTGGTGGATTCAGAACGCGAAGGTGAAGTTTTACTTCATCTGGGCGAAGAAGTACGTTCTACCCTGATCGAAGACATGTCATTGCAAGATCTAATCAACGCTACCGAAGGCCTGGATATCGATGATCTCGCCGACTTTATCCAGTCTCTGCCTGATCGTGTCACCAGCCTGGTGTTAACCTCACTCGATGCCCAGCATCGTGATCGTCTGGAAACCGTACTTTCCTACCCTGAGGACAGTGCCGGCGGTTTGATGAACACCGATACCTTGACGGTTCGCGCCGAAGTAACACTGGATGTGGTGCTACGCTATCTACGCGCATTGGGGAAAATTCCAAAAAATACTGACAGCCTCATCGTCACCAGTCGTAACAATACTTATATTGGCTTACTACCACTTGCAACGCTACTGACTTACGACACTGATCTTACCGTCGGTGATGTTATGACTCGTGAAACTGAGTTCATCAATGCCAGCATGGAAGATAATGATGTCGCCAAAATTTTCGAAACACACGATCTATTATCCGCACCGGTCGTCGATAAGGATATGAAACTACTCGGCCGTATCACCATTGATGATGTTGTTGACGTTATCCGTGATGAAGGTGATCACAATGTACTCAGCATGGCTGGCTTGACGGAAGAAGAAGATCTGTTCGCGCCAGTGGTACCCAGTGCGCGACGCCGAGCTATCTGGCTGGGCATTAATCTGGTGACTGCTTTTATGGCTTCATGGGTGGTTTCAAACTTTGAAGGCACGCTGGAAAAAGTTGTCGCTATTGCCGTACTCATGAATGTTGTTGCCAGTATGGGTGGAATTGCAGGCACACAAACTCTAACACTGGTTATCCGTGGCCTGGCTCTAGGTCAGGTCAGCAAAAGCAACAAACGCTGGTTGCTCACCAAGGAAATTATTGTTGGCTTATTAAATGGTTTTGGCTGGGCACTGGTGATTGCTGTCACCGCCGGACTTTGGTTTGATGATATTAAAATTGGCCTGGTCATTGCCGCCGCCATCATTATCAATCTGGTTATCGCTGCCTTTTCCGGTGTTGCCATCCCACTGGTTATGCGAAAAGTCAATATTGATCCGGCTATTGCTGGCAGCGTGGTGCTCACTACAATAACTGATATTGTCGGTCTAGCTGCATTTTTAGGACTAGCGACTATATTCCTTATATAAATACTTAATAAATTACTAAAGATCACTTACTACGCAGGCGAAATATTATGGAAACTTCAACTATTATTATTCTGGTTGTTATTGCCGTCCTTATTTTTTATGTCATTGGCATTTTTAACACTTTGGTCAGTTTACGAAATCGCTACCAGAATGCCTTTGCACAAATCGAAGTACAATTAAAACGCCGCCACGATCTAATCCCCAATTTAATTGAAGTTGCCAAAGGCTATATGCAGCACGAAAGAGAAACACTGGAAAATGTTATCAATGCTCGCAATGGCGCGGTCAATGGTTTAGCCACTGCGGCAATAAACCCTGGCGATGCTCATGCCATCCATGAACTAATGGAAGCAGAAGGCGCTCTCAACAGCGCCATGAGCAAACTCAATATTGTTATGGAGGACTACCCTGATCTCAAAGCTAACCAGAATATGATGCAACTCAGTGAAGAACTGACCAGCACAGAAAACAAAGTCGCTTTTTCCCGTCAGGCTTTTAATGATCAGGTGATGGCATACAACACCTACAAACAGTCCTTTCCACCGGTGGTACTGGCAGCCTCATTCGGTCACGATCACGACGCCACCTTGCTGGAATTTGAAGATCATGCAGAGATCCAGGCCGCACCAAAAGTGTCTTTTTAAAAATAACATTTTAGCTCTGAATGAATTTTTTCCAATCGCAGGACGTTGCGCGTAAAAATACCTTCCTGTTAGTCACCCTGTTTTCACTAGCTGTAATTTCACTGGTCGTCTTAACCAATGTTCTAGTCATGGTGGTATTCGGCTACCTCGACAGCAACACAATAAGCGCAGAAACATTCAACACTCAATTCGACTGGCGAATTTTTATGATGGTTGGCGCAGCCGTCGCCAGTATCATTCTTTTTGGCAGTCTTTATAAAATGCTATCGCTATCCAGTGGTGGTGCCCGAGTTGCTGAAATGATGGATGCAAAACTCATCGTGGAAGACAGCGGCGATATCAACAAACAAAAAATTCTTAATGTAGTAGAAGAAATGGCTATTGCCTCTGGCACACCAGTACCGCCGGTTTATCTTCTAGATGAAGATGGCATTAATGCCTTTGCTGCCGGATACAAAGCCAGTGATGCCGTTATTGGCATTACTCGTGGAGCTATCGAAAAACTTTCTCGCGAACAACTACAAGGTGTTATCGCACATGAATTTAGTCATGTTTTTAACGGTGATATGAGACTCAATATACGTCTTATTGGTGTATTACACGGCATCACTATTATCGGTATGATCGGATATTTTCTATTACGAACAGGTGGTCGCTCAAGCTCTCGGCGTTCAAAAAATGATGGTGCAGGCGGCATTTTAGCTTTAGGCGTCGGTTTATTTGTGATCGGTTATGCCGGTACATTTTTTGGCAACATGATTAAAGCCGCAGTCAGTCGGCAACGTGAGTTCCTGGCCGATGCATCAGCTATTCAATTTACTCGCAACCCAGACGGCATCGCTGGCGCACTCAAACGCATTGGCGGTAATGCTTCAGGCTCATTAATGGAAAACTCAAATACAGCTGAAATTAGTCATTCACTTTTCAGTCAAGGCATCAATACTTTTTTCAGTGGCATGTTCTCGACACATCCACCACTGGCAGAACGTATCAAAAAAATTGACCCGTACTGGGATGGAGAATTCGACTACACAGTAGACGAAAAACCAAAAACAGAAGAAACCGGTTCAATAGATTCCAGCAATAAAGAAAAATCTACCACCATTTTAACTGCCTTAGCGGCATCTATGAATGTTGACACTGCCACCTCACATATCGGACGGGCATCCATTGAGCATCTTAATTATGCCCATACACTGATTGCAAACATCCCTGACATTTTAAAAAATTCCGCGCATGAGCCCTGTGGCGCACGCGCGCTTATTTATTTTTTAATTCTTGATAAAGAGCCCGCAATTCGCAGGCAACAGCTACATCATCTGATGGCACACGCTGACCCCGGCGCCTATAGAGAAACGGTCAAACTTTCACTCAATATTGATAGCATCGAAAATGAATTTCGCCTGCCGCTGGTAGACATGGCACTATCGAGCTTGCGTCAGCTATCAAAAAAACAATATCAGTCATTTAAAGAAAATCTTGATATTCTGATTAAAATGGACAAAAAAATTAGTCTATTTGAATGGATGATTCAAAAAATAGTGAGCCACCATCTTGATCGTGTATTCAAGGGAAAAAGAAGTATAGAAAAAGAGAACTTATCGTTAAATAAAACTAAAAATTCCTGTGCCATTTTATTATCATTACTCAGCCACACAGGAAAACAACAGGGCATTGATAATCAACACGCCTTTGATCTTGCCAATAAAGAACTGGGGGATTTTGACATCCAGTTACTGGACAAAAACACATTAAATCTAAATAGCTTAAATCAGGCACTGGAAGAACTGGTTCAAATCAAACCACTGCAAAAGCCACGCTTACTAAAAGCTTGCGCTGCCTGCATCACTGCAGACAAGATGATTACTATTACTGAAACAGAATTATTTCGTGCCATTGCCGACACACTGGATTGTCCTATGCCGCCATTGCTGGTTTAATAAACCTAACCAATATTTCTGGCTGTGCAGCGATTGCGACCAGAATTTTTTGCCTTGTACAACATTTCATCAGCTGCTTTCATGAACTCGGTAATACTCCAGGATTCATCTGTAAGCTCTGCAACACCCAAACTCACCGTCACCCTGAATCGTACATCTTCGTATTTAAATGAAAAAGCTTCTGTTTCCTTGCGAATACGTTCTGCTGTTCGCATGGCGCCATTAACAGCTGTAGATGGTAATAGAATAGCAAACTCCTCACCACCTATTCTTGCGACGGTATCAATATCACGCACCGCTGCCTGACAAATCTTAGCCAGCACCTGTAAAACATAATCACCTGCCAGATGCCCGTAACTATCATTCACTTTTTTAAAAAAATCGATATCTAGAATTAAAATAGAAAGTGGTCTTTGATAACGTTTCCAGATATTAATCTGATTAACCAGTTCAGAAGTAAAATAATGTCGGTTATACAAAGCCGTTAACTGGTCAGTTGTCGCCAACGGTTCCAGCTTTGCTAACTTGTTTAAATGGAAATGAGAAACGATGGCCGTTGACCAAATGGCAAATAAAGCCAATGCTCGATTAACTAATACCACATCATTTTCAGTAATACCTTTTGGTGACAGATAATAACCAGCAACCGTCAGCACACTACCAAGTACCGCCAGAACCAGAATAAACCGAGGTTTCTGGGCAATCAGCCCCACTAGGACCAGAGCTACATAGGGAACACCGGCCGCAATTCCCAGTGGTGAAAAAATATCAAAAAACAACACCGCAATACAAATCAGCAGACTTAATAAAACAACCAGTTGTTCACGTGTACCGACTTGAAATTTCAAGCTTTATCTTCCATTTTAATTGTCATATACAACTTATAGCGCATTTTTAAAGGCTTGTAGCTATATAATTAGTTGTTATTGAATTACCGCTCGGTAATTTAAGCCTCAACTTTCCGCACCTCTTTGGCATACACTGGACTCTACCGCTCAATAATAGCAGCTTCATGAGCAATTATTCATGACATTTATCAAAGCCATATCACCACAAATCACCTGCCATGACTTGCCTAAGCGTGGACACTAAGTGTAGTGTTGTTATGATAGAAGCCACACAACAGCTAAAGATCACAAACCCATGAATGACATCTTCAGTCTCATCCTTGAACAAAGTGCCCTATGGCTACCTAAAATCGTTGGCTTGCTAATCGTCATCAGTGTATTCATCATACTTTCAAGCATCAGCAAAAAGGTTATTTTAAAAATATCACAACATCTAGATCTCGACCAAAGCCTCAGCCATTTATTCGCACGTACTATCCGTATCACACTGATTATTATTGGCCTGATCACTGCACTCGGCACCATTGGCATAGATGTCTCCGCTCTGGTCGCCGGGCTTGGCCTCACCGGTTTCGCCCTGGGCTTTGCTTTGAAAGATACCATCTCGAATATCTTATCCGGCATATTGATCCTGTTTTATCGCCCCTTCAAAGTCGGTGATGAAATCAAGATCTCCAGCCATCAGGGAAAAGTGTTATCTATTGACCTGCGTTACACCAAACTTGCCGCAGACGATGCGAACATACTCATACCCAATGCAAAACTGTTTACTGACCCGGTGATAGTTTTTATTCCCGATTAACGAGATGAATAATATGTTAAATAAAATAGCATTTTTATTATTTCTAATACTGCCGCTGATAAACTGTAGTTCTGGTATCAATATAAGTCCTGGACGTTTAGTCGACATCCCCATTGGTAAAAAAGTTGATCTTAACAACTCTAGCGCCATAAAAAACAAACTCTATGCGCAATATAAAAACTGGAAAGGCGTTAAATACAGAATGGGAGGCCTCAGTAAAAACGGTATTGATTGCTCAGGCTTTGTTTATAGAACCTTTAGATCACAACTCGGCATTAATATACCACGAAGCACTGAACTACAATCTTCGTCTGGAAAACAGGTAGATAAAAACAAATTAAAGCCGGGTGATTTAGTATTCTTTAAAACAGCAACAAAAGTGAGACACGTCGGCATCTACCTGGAAAACAATAGTTTTCTGCACGCCTCCAGCAGTAAAGGCGTAATGATCTCAAAACTCGATAACGTCTATTGGAAATCAAAATACTGGAAGTCGAAGCGCCCATAAAACAAGTATGAATAAGCAGAAAATAATAAAAAACCTCTCACTGGAACCACATCCCTCTGAAGGCGGCTACTTCAAGCGCACCTACAGCTCAGAAATAACAACAGCCAGCCCCGCTGGCACACGCAAAACCCTGTCCTCGATTTACTACATGCTCAGCGACGATAGCCCCATTGGTTATCTACATAAGAATCAGTCTGATATTATTCATTACTTTCACAGCGGCTCACCAATCACTTACACCATCATCCACCCCGATGGCCAACTAGAAACCCGAATACTGGGCAATGATCTATCGCAAGGCCAAACACCCCAACTCACCGTCAAAGGCGGTTGCTGGAAAGCCAGTGAACTCAGCGACGGTGAATACGGCCTACTCAGTGAAGCGGTATCACCCGGCTTTGAATATGAAGACATGGAGCTGGCTCGGGCAACAAATATTTGTCACCACTTCCCAGAACTGTTTGAATCCATCAAAAGGTATATACAGCAGACATGAATCAATCAACGCTTCTGCTTACAGAAATACTGACCCATTTGATATAGGTCTTGCCCCCTGACACCCGTAGCGTGTAGGGTTAGGCTCAAAAATCATCATCTGTAAAACAAACAAAAAGTGAGGTTGAATTTATGCGCATTTTTTTATTATTAGGTCTTCTCTTTCTTTCTCAGACCGCATTCTCCGGCGAGGTAGCCAATCACTATCAAGAAGGTGCTTTCGGTACAAAATGGGGTGATTCCATTGAAGATCTGAAAAAAGTATTCCCTGCTGGTAAGAGAGAACACTACAAAGAAGTCGTTATGTATGTCATCAGAGATGGTCGCCCCCTATTCGATGTCAAACGCAAAAGAAATGCCTTCATCACCTTCGGCTTAGACACAAAACAACAGCTTAATAGTATCGGCGTCGATTTTCAGATCGAAGATTTCGATAAACTGCTCAATAACCTGGACAAACAATTTGGTGCTCACGTCATGGTATCGAATGACCATACCGCAAGAATAGCAACATGGCCGAAAGACAATGGCGTAGAACTATCTCTAATCATGTCACGTGCAGGATTTTTTAGTCAGGAAGTAAAAACCAGTTTTAATATTATTTATACTGGTACAGGCACAGTTAAAACCGATTAAAACTATTTGTTTCGCATCACACCGTACTGAGATCAAGCACCATGAAAGACAGCATCAGCCCACTTGGCAACATCTCACAGAAAACATTCATGGAAAAATACTGGCAAAAAAAACCCTTGCTAGTTCGTCAGGCTTTCCCCGACTTTGAATCACCTATCAGCGCTGATGAACTTGCAGGCATTGCCTGTGAAGAAGAGGTTAATTCTCGCATCGTTATGGAAAAAGATGGAGAACACCCATGGTTCCCCATGTTTGGTCCTATGAGCGAAGAAATATATTCCAGTATGCCAGAAACACACTGGAGCCTTATTGTTAACGATCTTGAAAAATACCTGCCCGAACTTTCATGGATTGTTGATCGTTTTCGATTCATCCCAGAATGGCGACTTGATGATTTAATGATCAGCTATGCCGCTGATCAGGGATCAGTTGGCCCCCACATTGATTTATACGATGTATTTATATTGCAAGGTCAGGGTCAGCGTCGCTGGCAAATAAACACTCAGCCCGTTGCTAAGGACAATCAGGTAAAAGGAACCCCATTAAGAATTCAAAACAATTTTCAGGCTGAAGAAGAATGGATCGTTGAACCCGGTGACATGCTTTACATGCCACCCGGTGTTTCTCATCATGGTGTATCACTCGGTGAAAGCCTCAGCTACTCAATCGGTTTTCGTGCCACCAGCCATGCCGACCTGGTCAACGAATTCATAGGCCATATTACGCAGAACCTGTCTCCAAAATTAACTTATCAAGACCCAGACCAGAGAATTCAACAACATCCAAACGAAATTCAACAGGATGCACTGAAACGTGTCACTGAAATATTCAAAGAATATTTACAACCAGATCACCCTGAGTTGCAACGCTGGTTCGGTTGTTTTTCTAGCGATACTAAAACCAGTATAGACACGCAGCCTGAAGATGAAATTAATTCCATAGAAGAATTAAAGGAACTCACCAGCACAGGAGCTTTAAGCAGGCACCCCGCCAGTCGATTCGCCTTTGCACAAAATCCGGAAAACACCCTATTATTTATTGATGGTGAAGACTACGAAGTTACTCCAGACTTCGCCAAATCCTTATGCAAGCTGAGACAAATCGATCTTGATGAATTAATAGAAATTGCCAACAAAAACGAATTGTCATTAATCACTGAACTATATAATCAGGGGAAAATCTACATAGAGTAAGCTTATAATAATATGTCGAATAGACATCATTTGCTGAAGGAGGTGTTGTTATGAACGATAAAGACAAATCAACTGAATCGGGCACTGTACCCTGTGAGGTATGCCTGAAAGAGATACCACGATCCGATGCAAAGACATCGGAAGTCGATGATTATGTAGCCTATTTTTGTGGGATTGATTGTTATGACAAATGGCAGAAAGAAAATGGGAAAAAGGAATAGTGCCTGATTGGCTTTATTTCCTGAACTCTGCATCAGAATACTAGATTATTGACTGACGGAACGCGAACAGTGGACGGGGTTATTTTGTACATTCACAACGGTACATGTTAAAAAGACCACAGCATTTTTAGCACACATTTAAGGGAAAGCTCTTGTTGTGGAAAACCCAATAT
>JBEQLM010000057.1:0-8717 GCA_040325975.1 Gammaproteobacteria bacterium
ACTGGACGCTGACTTTGTCGCCTTAAGTTTTGTACGCAACCAGAATGACATCAATGTTTTGCAAAATTACATGGCGCGTAATGGCTCAGCCATACCTATTATCGCAAAAATTGAAAAGCCTGAAGCCATTTCCAATATTGATGACATCCTAAAAGCATCATATGGAATCATGGTAGCTCGCGGTGATCTTGGCATCGAGCTTCCAGCAGAACAGGTTCCACTTATCCAGAAAGAATTAATTTGCAAAGCTCGACAGCTTAATCGGCCTGTTATTGTCGCCACGCAAATGCTTGAATCCATGATAGAAAACTCACGGCCTACGCGCGCCGAAGTTGGCGATGTTGCCAATGCCGCACTTTTAGGTACGGATGCGGTTATGCTCTCTGGTGAAACGGCTGTAGGTAAATATCCGGTAGATGCCGTAAAAATGATGGATCGCGTTTTGCGTGAGATAGAGGAGCACCAGTGGCAGCACAATGAGTTTGATAGCAATAGCCCAAAACTAAACGTGACAGATGCTCTTTCAATTCGAAAAGCAGTTTCTCACGCAGTCACCTCTCTGGCTCAGGATTTAAAACTACAGGGCATTATTGTCCCTACCCGCAGCGGCACAACCGCGAAAGTTTTGGCGGCTAATCGTCCTACCGCACCACTGATTGGCGTTTCACCAAATATCCATATATGTAGAATACTGGCTCTACATTGGGGCGTTATACCAATATATGCCCAGGAAAAACAAACTCATGACTGGAAAAAGATGAGCATCTCTCTTTCTAAAAAATGTAAGCTTACCAGAACGGGGAATACCGTATTATTAGTCTCAGGATTTAATGACGATCCAGATTTAAATGAACCGGTAATGAAAATTTTAAAAGTATAATTTAACTCAAACTATTATGAAAAATACTATTGTTATCAGTGCTGAATTCTTTTTCAAGGGGGAGAAACTTTCACCCTCCATGATGATTGACCTCGATGCACATATACGATCGAAGAATAGTCTGGCGGCTCTCTACCCTTTATTAGCAAAGAGCAATAATATTGACCTCTATTCTTATGAATATGAAATTCTTCAGGCAGAAAATCTCATGTTCTCTGAAGCAATGGGTCTTGCTGCTCCTTTCCTTGATAACGGCGTCTTTGATATTGATGCATTTGAACAGGCATTACAGGATAAAAACATCATCGAAGCCGTATCTACTGTTGCTAAAACAATTTTATCCATCGATGATTTAGATACTCAACCGGTACTTAAAACAGCATTAATTGAGGCCTATAAACTCGGTCAGAAATCATGACTGATATTGAAAACGACACCATTAAGCAGCAGATAGTCGGCGAAACCTCAAAAATCGCCTGGCACGAACTGCAATTTTTCTTTGCTGGCGGCATGGCGGTTTATGTTTCTAAAGAGCTAGATCTAGTCGAGGTAGCTACCTGTTTTGTTGACGACAACAAGGCTATGGTTGAAAAATGGATGCAGGATAATTTAGTCATGCTCGTTGCTGACAATCAGGCTAAAAACTGGTACGACGAAGAGGCCATGGTTTGGGCTGTGGTTGTTAAACCCTGGGTTCTTGTTCAACCGTTAAAATGACACATCCATCTGACTTTAAACTCGACCCACAGCTAGATAACGATTGCTTTGTCCTCGGCCATCTAAAAACCAGTCGCTTACTGTTACTCAATAACGCGTTAGTGCCGTGGTTTATTTTGGTTCCAGACACCATAGCTACAGAGATTTATGAATTACCGCATGCCCAACAACTCGAATTACTGGACGAAATAAATATTATTTCGAACCACCTTAAACAAAACTTTGCTGTAGATAAACTCAATGTTGCCGCCATTGGCAATATTGTTAAACAAATGCATATTCATATCGTAGGTCGTCACGTTGATGATTTTTGCTGGCCTAATGTTGTCTGGGGAGCAAATGACAAACAGCCTTATACGGATGAAGATGTAGAAACGATAAAAAAACAATTGGCGAGCAAGTTCCCCGATATTTTTACCAGCAACTAAATCTATAATTTAATGATCTTTATGTAATTTATAATCATGCATTTTCATAAAGAACGCGTCGCCAGCTATGCTAAATCACCAGATTATTCTGTGCCTTTATCGCAACTCTTCGATACGCCGAAACCTGAGAATGGCTCAGAGCAACCTCAAACCAGTCTACTCTCAAAATTTTTAGCCATTCATAAAAATGATGATGCCCTTGCATGGCGTATCGCTCTCATCGAACAGGCTAAGCATACTATCGACGCTCAATACTATAGCTGGCACACTGACACCTCTGGCCAATGGCTAATTAGTAAACTGATCGAAGCCGCCGATCGTGGCGTACGTGTTCGTTTATTACTCGACGACATCCACACTCTCGGCGCTGATCGTCGTATAGCCACACTCAATCGTCATAAAAATATTGAGGTTCGAATTTTCAACGCCTTTAAAATGCGCTGGCCGATACGACTGTTTCGTGTATTCGAATTACTCTGGAACCTAAACCGGCTCAATCATCGAATGCATAATAAATTACTGATTGCTGATAATATCGTTTCCATTATCGGTGGTCGAAATATTGGCGACGAGTTTTTTGGCCTTAACAAATCATTCGTATTTCGCGATCTTGATTTGATGATATCTGGAGCGGCGGTAGAAAAACTTTCCTATAGTTTCGACCTCTTCTGGAACAGTTCAGTTTCAAAAACTGCGCGACGAATAATCGCTTTTCGTCCGGGTCGATTAGACTTCCGGCTCATGAAAAAACGTCTTAATAAAACTATTGCTGCATCACAACAAGTCATTGATCGCATCGACAAGCTTAAAAATGATCTGCTCAATAATTCTGGGTTACAAAATGAATTAATATCTTCCGAAGCACAGGTTTTCTACGATCTACCTGATGCCGAATCCATCGAAGAAAAACACATGGCACATGATCTTTATCAGTGCAACATGCATACAAAAAAACAACTCACTATCATCAGCGCTTACTTCATCCCCAGCAAGGCACTGATTGCTTCTTTACAGGCATTGATTGCTAATGGCGTGCGCATTCAAGTGCTGACTAATTCACTGGCTTCTATAGATGTTACGCCTGCCTTTACTGGCTATGAACGCTATCGCCATCAATTGCTTGAAATGGGCGTCGAACTATTCGAGTTTCGCGCTGAACCAGAGCACCACACGTCATACTCAACATCAACCGTTAATGTTGACTACATTAGCTTACATGCCAAATCAATTATTTATGATGATAATTCTGTCTATGTCGGCAGTCTTAATCTCGATCCCAGATCCGAGAACTTGAATACTGAAATTGGTCTCTTTGTTAAAAATGCCGAACTCGCCAAAAGCGTACATCGTGTATTTATGGAAGATCTCAATGAAGGCAAATATCTGCAGGTCAAATACAATGAACAGGGTCAACTCACCTGGCAGTTCGCTGATGAAATCATTACCATACAACCTGCCCGCAGCCTGTGGCAGCGAATCACCAAATCAATTTATTCTCTATTGCCCATTCAACGGCATTTGTGACCTGCTTAGCGTTTTTAGCCTAGACTCCATATACCATCGTGTTATTGTTATCACAGTTTCTAAATGTTGTATGGATGTCCTGTAATGATGCGTTTTAGACGTTTTTTTAACCTCCCTGCTGGCCGACTATTAAGCTTAGTGATTAAAGTACGTAGCAGGCCAGAAATAGTTGAGGCTCTCGGCATAAACCCTGAATGGCCCGTAGTTTATGTTATTGATGACCGAGCCTGGTCCAGCCTGTTGGTGCTCGATCAGGAATGCACTCGTCTCGGCCTGCCCTCCCCATTAGACCCGATTGCTTCACCTTATTTAGATCGCTGGCACTCTATTTATACCATAGCCTCACGTCAGCCATTCAAAGCCTGGCTTAAAAAACAGCCAAAACGCTCACGTATGATTCGTGGCATTATCGAATTATTGCGTGATCACCCTGAAGATGAATTACAGTTTGTCCCTGTTTCTGTTTTCTGGGGACGCCCAGTTGCAAAACAAAAAAACTGGCTGGATATGTTATTTGCTGACGCCTGGGCCATGGGTCGAACACGAAAATTATTGACTATTCTTTTTCATGGCCGCGATACCCTGCTCAATTTTTCCAAAGCCATTTCAATCAGGGCCTCTGATTTCAGCGATAAAACCAATGATGAATTTATTGACTCACTGCAAAGCCTGTTATCTGATCACCAGAAAGCCATCAAAACTGCAACTCTGGGGCCCGATATCTCTCACCGCCGTACACTGGTTCGTGATTTGCTACTCAAACCCAGCGTTAAGGCTGCCATTGAAAAGCGCTGCAGCGAAGACGGTATCTCCGAATACAAAGCGACCAGGCAGGCTCAACGCTATCTTTATGAAATTGTCGCCGACTGTACCAATATTACAATTTCAGTTTTACAGCGACTACTCACTACTTTCTGGAATAAATTTTACTCCGGCATTGAAGTCACTAACAACGAAGGCCTGGCTGAGTTATCACACAGTCACGAACTGGTTTATGTGCCCTGCCATCGCAGCCATATTGATTATTTGTTATTGTCCTACGTCATTCATCGTGAAGGTCTGGCCATTCCCTACATCGCTGCTGGTATAAACCTAAAAATGCCCGTGATTGGCGCCATCCTTCGTGGTGCTGGCGCTTTTTTTATTCGCCGCAGCTTCCGAGGCAATGAACTCTATTCAAGTGTCATGTTTGAATATCTCTCAACCTTATTAGCCACAGGCATGCCGATTGAATATTTTGTTGAAGGTGGCCGCAGCCGAACCGGGCGTTTATTAAAACCCATGCCCGGCATGCTCAACATGACCGTACGTGGTTATCTTAATGAAAGAAAAAAACCTGTTGCCTTTATTCCTGTTTATATTGGCTATGAAAAACTAATGGAAAGCAAAGCTTATCAGGCAGAGCTGTTAGGCAAAGATAAAAAATCTGAAAGCCTATTATCAACCATCATTGCCATTTTTAAAATTCGTGGTAGCTTCGGAAAAGTTTATACCAGTTTTGGACAACCCATTATTCTAGATCAATTATTAAATGACTGTCAGCCTACATGGAAAGCTGAAACTTACGATGACAATAAACGTGCAAAATGGCTACGTCCCTTCGTACATAATCTTGCGCAAAATATTGCACAAAATATTAATTCTGCCGCCTCGGTTAATCCAACTAATCTTATCGCCACTGCCTTACTCTCCACACCCAAACAACACATTGATGAAAAAACACTGATTCAGATCATTGGTATTTACAAGGAACTCATACGCTCATTAAATTATTCTGATCATATCCTTATCAATGAACTCAATGGCAAGGATCAAATTGAATACACTGAATCACTAAAAATGTTACATCGTCGCAGCCATGATCTTGGTGACATTATTTATCTGGATCAAAAACAATCGATATCAATGACCTACTACAGAAATAATATTCTGCATTTAATGGCCATACCTTCATTGATCGCCTGCTGTTTCCTGAACATGCGCACCCATACCCGCGAAGAAATCATCAACATTATTTCACTGGCCTATCCCTATGTAAAAGCTGAGTTATTCTTAATCTGGAAAGAACACGAACTCGGCGATATCGTTACACAAATGTTAGACGTCATGGCACAGCAAAACTTATTACTCAAAAATGAACAGCTAGATGTATACACCCGCCCACCTTCAGAAAAACCCGCCTACATGCATCTCAACATGCTGGCCAGAATCATCTCACCCGTGCTCGAAGTTTATTACCTGACAGTTTCAATACTATTACGTGACGGCCATAAAAAAGCCCCTAGAGAAGAACTAGAAAACAGCTGCTACCTAATGGCACAACGCATCGCCATGATCTACGAACTAAATGCCCCTGACTTCTCAGACCGTCACCTGATCTCGAACTTCATAGAAAACCTGATCCACTCCGACTACATAAAGTCCATTGATGACGAACACCTGGAATATAATGAAGCCTTCCTAAAAGTAGATCGGCGCGCGAGGTTGTTATTGAGCAGAGAGATGCGTAACAATATATTGCAGACCATTAAATCGTGATCCATTTTAAATAATGGGCGGTTAACAATAATAACTGGTTGAATCTGACATGGAATCATCTCAATTTCTTATAACCCTTGGCGGCATTCTTCTGCTCGGCCTTGTGACTTCTGCTCTCGGGCGGGCCACCTTTCTTCCACGTGTAACTCTTCTATTAATTTTTGGAATCATCATCGGCAAGGAAATGCTCAATATTATTCCACCCATTTTTTTTGACCGTTTTGAAATCATCGCCAACATGGCGCTACTCATGGTTGGTTTTCTACTGGGCGGAAAACTCACCAGAGCATCGCTGGAGTTCTCAGCCAGTAAGGTATTGTGGATTTCCATTAGCGCCGCTGTTGCCACCACAGCCGTCGTAAGTTTTGCACTCACATGGATCGGCGTGTCTGTGGAAGCTTCTATTCTATTAGGCTGTATTGCCGCAGCTACGGCACCGGCCGCAGTTCTTGATGTTGCCATTGAATCAAATCAGGAATCCCCTTTCACAGAGTTACTACTCTCCATCGTCGCACTCGACGATGTATGGGCGCTGGTACTCTTTGCCATTGGCCTTGCAGCAGTATCGTCATTAAATGGTCAGGGCGAAACCATCTCCCCCTTGTTGATGATAGCCAAAGAACTCGGCGGCGCGACATTACTGGGATTACTGCTAGGCCTGCCCGCCGCGTATCTAACCGGCAGAATCAAACCCGGCCAGCCCATTCTGACCGAAGCGCTGGGGCTGGTTTTTATCTGTGGCGGCCTTGCCATGTGGCTTGATGTTTCTTTTTTGATCGCTTCTATCGTACTCGGCGCCGTCATCGCAAATCTGGCCAAACACCATGAATATCCCTTTCACTCCATCGAAGGTGTCGAATCCTCTTTCCTGGTGATCTTTTTTGTGCTCGCTGGCGCAACACTCGAGATCGAGGCATTGAAAGGAGTTGGCCTGATCGGCGTCGTCTATATCCTCAGTCGTGCAACCGGAAAAGTCCTCGGCGCAAGCATAGGCAGTCATTTTGCCAAAACTGAACAGGCAACTAAAAAATGGATGGG
This sequence comes from Gammaproteobacteria bacterium, assembly GCA_040325975.1. Lineage (GTDB taxonomy): Bacteria > Pseudomonadota > Gammaproteobacteria > SZUA-229 > SZUA-229 > LH-M37. The sequence continues at coordinate 7,126 of JBEQLM010000057.1, forward strand.
CGTCGCCCTTCTACCTCAGGCGGGTGTTGCCATCGGTATGGCGCTGGTCGCCTCACACTACTTCCCTGAATATAGCCAGATAGTATTACCTGTCGTCATCAGCTCAACGGTGTTTTTTGAAATTATAGGGCCTGTACTTACCCGGCTTGCGTTAAAGCGAACACAAAAGACTTAACGCTAACATGCCAACCATCAAAACCTTCACTAACATTTGCCTATTAATAATCACCACCATGTCCTTATTTTCCTGCTCCGGCCAACGCCCTACAAATCTCGGAATAACTGATAATAAATTAGCCGACTGCCCAGCCTCACCAAATTGTGTCTCTAGTGATGCCAGTGATGAACGCCACAAGGTGCTAGCTATCAAGTTTAATGTGCTCGCCAATGATGCATGGGAAATAACGAAGCAGACCGTAGTAAAACTCCCGCGTACACAAATCGTAAGCGAAACGCCTGATTACCTACATGCAGAATGCACCAGCGCTGTCTTTGGATTCGTTGACGATCTTGAACTTCAGCTTCGCCCCGCCGAAGGAATCATTGCCATTCGTTCTGCTTCGCGTCTGGGCCACTCCGACTTTGGTGTAAACCGTGAACGAGTCGAAGCTTTACGAGTTTTTCTGATCAAACAAGGAATAAATTAAATGTAGAAACTTATCAAACTTCTCATTATTACGTATACTTCCCATACTATTAACTTTTAGCTAAAACATTTATAAAAAAGGAGTACATAAATGGATACAAAACAAACAGTAACATTTTTTCGTGTACTAACAGATCCTGACATTGAAGAAATCAAAGCTATTGCCAGTAAAACACTCTTCAGTAAAGACCAGCTTGTTTTTTCGCAGGGAGATGACGCCAATTCTTTTTATATCATCGATAAAGGTCAGGTATCCGTCTTTTACGATAATAATGGCGAAGATAAACAGCTATGTGTTTTAAATGAAAACGATTATTTTGGTGAGATGGCCATCTACAATCGAGACAGTCGCTCTGCTTCTGTAAAAGCTACTGTGGATTCAGCTCTATTAGAAATTGAAAAAAAAGATTTTCTCAAATTTGTTGATAAGCATCCAGTCCTCGCTGATAAAATCAACAAAAATCTCGCCATTAGAAATGAAGAGCTAATTCTTCGTGAAAGTCTGGTCGACATGACGGGCCTAAGTGGCAAGCGCTTACACATTAGCATTAAGGGCGACCCTTCAATACGCGAATCTGCTTTTGTAAGGGAACGCTATGAAAGCGTGGTTGATAAAGTTATCGATAAATTACAACCAATCCTGGAAGATCTGTTATTAAATCGCTGCGTCTATCGTTTATTTATTAACTTCAACAGTGGTGAAGTAAGAACCGCTTCTATTTTCGACCCTTTTGTTGAGGAAGTGCATACCTCAGACAAGCTAATTCAACGTGCTTATATAGACCGTCATTTCCCAGAAATTAATTACGATGAAAAATCATGCATGATCAAATCCATATACCAATTTATTTCATCTGACAATCATTGTAGCCAACTGCCCGTCCAATGGAAAAATATTATTTGTAAATCACATAACAGCTGGCAACCAATTGCCAGCGATGAGATT
>JBEQLM010000058.1:0-8589 GCA_040325975.1 Gammaproteobacteria bacterium
GCCGGTGGTTGCCATAAAGTTTCTATATTTCCGGACTCTCTTGGTGCAGCAATGCATAGCCAGCTCAGAGCAAGATTAAAGCTTGTTTCAAATGGAGAAAGTGCTGCTTCGGTGTAATTTATCTAATGTTTTTTTGTGTTATTCAGGAATGACGTTGTTGAAGATAAACTCAGGTCGTAGGTAAAGAATTAATTTATAGTGTGAAGAGTTGTTTTATCTTTTTTGCTATCTTTTCAATGTAAGTGCGTCGATAATAAATTGCATCTTCAGCATCAATACCGTGAATATTTTGAATGTTGCGGTTGTAATATTTATGCTTAATCCAGGCGTTGTAATCAAAGCGTATCGCTAGTCGATACAAGAAATGATTGATCGGATGGAAACCTTCTTTTCTGATAATCGCCGCACCGAAATCTAAAGCACAAGGTTCATCGTGATGAGTCACAAGCAGGTTATCCTTTTTCTTTAAATCCATATGAGCCACACCTTTTTTGTGCATTTGCTCTATCAGCTTAAATAGTGATTCAAAGTAATGCTCGTTATTGATGGGGCGTTTATTACGGATGGGGTCGCCATTAATGAATTCTAATGCCAGGTATTGGTTGTCTATAAGACCATAGCAGGCAGGTGTGCCTTCCATGTTTTGTAGCTGCTGATAAACGCGTGCTTCGTGGCGAATCATGCGGGTGTGCAGGTATTTAATAAATCCCCGTCCGTGTGGGATTTTAATTACCAGCTTCTGATCATTGTCGCTATAGAGAAGTGTTTTCCCCTGATAACCGGCAGCCAGTATGTTTGTGTTGTTGCTTAAACTGTCTTCAACCCACTGTTTCAAGCTGGATTGATCCAGATCTTTAATCATGGACAATGATTATGCTCTTAGTTGCTGTACAGTAAATACAGGCAGCCAATGAGATAAACAACGATGATAGGCTCGCCATTTTGCATAAGGCTTTTTTTGAATGACCAGCTGCTGTCCTGGTTGCTACCAGTAGTAAAATTACTGAATGTAGGCAGTAGCGCGTGTGTTGTTTTGCTCCATTTCTCCCATGACTCACCAAAAAAGTTATGAAGTTTATTATCTTCATAAGCAATGGTTGGCGGGTAGTAGAATAGAAGTAGTGCAAACATTAATAAGTTTGACCACCATAAAGATGATGCCAGTGAGAACCCAACTAATAGCAGGATGTTGCCAACATAGAGCGGGTGTCTAACAATGGCGTAGGGGCCGCTTGTTGCCAGCTCTTTATTTTTCATGACGTAACCTGAGGCCCATAGTCGTACCGCTGTGCCGACGGCAGCGATGACTGCGCCTACATAGAATGGTATCTGCTGGGGTTCACCCAAAAGACTAACCAGTAAAACAAATAAAACGGCAAACCACTGTCTGGAAGCTTCGTGGTGACGAAGATTGCTAATGAGTTTGTGAATGCCTTGTGCTTCGGATGATGAGTCTGTGCGTGCCATAGTGTTTTAATAGTGTCTAATATGATTGGGGCGCTATATTATACTATCGTCATGCATAAATCATCGGACAACGTAACAATCAATATGATAATCAGTGAGTTTTGGCATTTTAACGCAGGCGAGCTTCATGAGTAGTCATTCATCAATGATTGGATCTTTGATGGTTGCTCGTGATGGTTACGGATGTGCAGAGGTAGCGCCCAGGGGCTATGTGAGTCTAATGGACTTGCATGAAAACAATTATCTGCGGTTTAGGCGACTGGTGGCTGATCTTGATGCGATTTCTGATAAAGCTGTATCGGTTGTGCCTGGTTGTCTGGATTTGCATCTGCAAATCGTTGAACGCAGTAAATTTACCACTACGGTGCGTATATCCTATTATTTTTCCGAAAATCAGCAGCTTATTGCTGAGCCAGATTTAAAACTGCGTATCTATCATGATGCGCGTTTGGTTGAGGTGCTTGCAGGGCATCTTAAACATGGGCGTCAACGTCTGGATCATCTACCCGCAACTGCGCTTAAACTCAAATGGCGTTTAAATCGCTTTTTGTATAAATGGTTGGGTTATTGTCTGCATCTGGGGCATGAATTTAGTGAGACGACAGTCTGTGAACTAGAGAATTCACAGTCTTCTGGGGTTGAATTAGGTGACAATATTTAAATAGTTCGATTGTATTATTTTTTAAATCTATTCATCTTCTTTTATTGTCTATTACAGTGCAGTGAGCCTACTATTTGTGTTAACATTTCGGGCTTTATTTGAACACTTTTATAACAAGTTTAAAAATCTGGTTGCACTCACTAAATGTCTGAATTTGCTAAAGAAATTTCCCCGGTTAATCTAGAAGATGAAATGCGTCAGTCCTATCTGGACTACGCAATGAGCGTTATTGTTGGTCGAGCTCTACCGGATGTCCGTGATGGTCTGAAACCTGTGCATCGAAGAGTGCTTTATGCGATGCGCGTTTTGGGTAATGACTGGAACAAACCCTATAAAAAATCGGCGCGTGTGGTCGGTGATGTCATCGGTAAATACCATCCGCATGGTGATACCGCTGTTTATGACACCATCGTACGTATGGCGCAGCCTTTCTCGCTGCGATACATGCTGGTCGATGGTCAGGGTAACTTTGGTTCGGTCGATGGTGATTCACCGGCTGCGATGCGTTATACCGAAGTTCGTATGTCGAAAATCGCGCACGAGTTGCTGGCTGATCTTGATAAGGAAACGGTCAATTTTGCTGACAACTATGATGGTTCTGAATCAGAGCCTACTGTATTGCCCACGCGCGTACCCAATATGCTGGTCAATGGCTCTTCCGGTATTGCTGTCGGTATGGCGACAAATATTCCGCCGCATAATCTAACCGAAGTCATCAACGCCACGCTGGCGCTGATTGATGAACCATCACTCGATATTGATGCTTTGATGGTGCATTTGCCAGCACCGGATTTACCTACTGCTGGCCTGCTGAACGGTACTCTCGGCATTCGCGAAGCTTATAAAACGGGCCGTGGTCGTATGGTCATGCGTTCTCGCGCTCATATTGTCGAGAATGAAAAAAACGGTAAGCAGACGATTATTGTTAACGAAATTCCTTATCAGGTGAATAAAGCGCGTTTGATCGAACGTATTGCTGAGCTGGTTAAGGAAAAACGCATCGAAGGCATTACCGAACTGCGTGATGAGTCTGATAAAGATGGCATGCGCATCGTGATTGAACTGCGCCGTGGTGAAGTCGGCGAAGTGGTATTGAACAACCTGTTCAAACTGACTTCTATGCAGTGTGTTTTTGGTATCAATATGGTGGCGCTGGTTGATGGCCAGCCGCAGCTACTGAATCTCAAGCAGATTATTGAAGCCTTTATCCGTCATCGCCGTGAAGTGGTGACACGCCGTACTATTTTCGAATTGCGCAAAGCACGCGAGCGTGGGCATGTTTTAGAAGGCCTGGCAGTAGCCTTGGCCAATATTGATGAAGTTATCGCGCTGATCAAAAAATCACCCAGTCCTGCCATCGCCAAACAGGCTCTGATTGATACAGTCTGGGCACCTGGCATGGTCACTGACATGATCGGTCGTGCCGGTGCAGAATCATCACGCCCCGACCAGCTTGATCCCCGGTTTGGTTTGAAAGAAGACGGTTATCATCTTTCTGATGTGCAGGCGCAGTCGATTCTAGAACTTCGTTTACACAGACTGACCGGTCTTGAACAAGATAAAATCGTTAGTGAATTCAAAGAGATACTGGATATCATTAAAGACTTGCTCGACATATTGTCGAACCCCGAGCGCCTGTTACTGGTGATCCGTGATGAACTCCATGAAATCCGCGAAAATTACGGTGACGAGCGTCGCACAGAAATTCTTGAGAGTCAGTTGGATCTCACCATGGAAGACCTGATCACCGAAGAAGATGTAGTGGTGACGTTCTCGCACGAAGGTTACGCCAAGTGTCAGGCTATGGATGTCTACAATACGCAGCGTCGTGGTGGTCGTGGTAAATCGGCGACCAGCATGAAAGAAGAAGATTTTATCGATAAATTGTTTGTGGCAAATACGCACGACACCTTATTGTGTTTCTCCAGTCGCGGAAAAGTGTACTGGTTGAAAGTCTATCAATTGCCGATGGCGGGCCGTGGTTCACGTGGTAAACCTATCGTTAATCTGTTGCCTCTGGAAGACGGTGAACGCATCAATGCGGTATTACCTGTCCGCGAATACGATGAAGATCATTTTGTCTTCATGGCGACCAGTTCAGGTACTGTTAAAAAGACCGCTTTGTCTAACTTCTCGCGTCCAAGAGCTTCAGGTATTATTGCTGTCGATCTGAGAAATGATGATGTATTAGTCGATGTGGTTATCACCAATGGTTCTAATCACATCATGCTGTTATCCAATGCGGGTAAATCCATTCGTTTCTCAGAAACTGATGTTCGTACCATGGGTAGAACGGCGGCCGGTGTACGCGGTATGAAGCTGCCTGAAAAGCAACGAATCATCAGCATGATTTTGATTGATGAAGAAGGCTCGATTCTAACCTCTACCGAAAACGGTTACGGTAAACGAACTGTCGTTAGTGATTACCCATTAAAAGGACGCGGTGGTCAGGGTGTGATTTCAATTAAAACTAACGAGCGCAATGGCGAAATCGTTGGTGCGGTACAGGTGAAAACCGACGACGAAATCATGATGATTACCAACAACGGCACGCTGGTGCGTATCGCGGTTAATGATGTCAGCGAAATGGGGCGAAACACTCAGGGTGTACGTTTGATTCGTTTGACTAAAGGCGAAAAGCTTGTCGAAATAGAAAAAATCGATGCGCTGTCCTGTGAGGCTGGTGTTGATGAAGAAGATATTAATGATGAAGCCGGCGAAGATAACGAATAGCCTTTTATCTAAAAAATTATTATTTAAACCTTTCTTTCAATTAATTAGAAATAAAAAATAACATGAGCAGAGTTTATAATTTTAGTGCAGGCCCGGCCGCATTACCGACAGAAGTTCTAGAACGTGCACGTGATGAAATGCTGGACTGGAATGGTTCAGGCATGTCAGTCATGGAAATGAGTCACCGTGGTAAAGACTATATGTCTATTGCTGCAAAAGCCGAAGCTGATCTTCGTGAGTTGATGGTGATTCCTGATAATTACAAAGTGCTGTTTTTACAGGGTGGCGCTAGCAGCCAGTTTGCAATGGTGCCTATTAATTTGTTGGGCGATAAAACAAGCGCTGATTATTTGTTGACAGGTCAGTGGTCTAAAAAAGCAATTGCTGAAGCTAAGCGTTATTGTGATGTAAATATTGTTGCCGATACCAGCGACAGTAAATTTACCACCGTGCCTGCTGAAGCGGATTTGAAATTTAATCCTGATGCTGCCTATGTTCATTACACGCCTAATGAAACTATTGTTGGTGTTGAGTTTCCTTATATCCCTGATACCGGTGATGTACCTTTGGTGGCTGATATGTCATCAACCATCCTGTCGAGTCAGATTGATGTTTCAAAATTCGCTTTAATTTATGCGGGTGCACAAAAGAATATCGGTCCTGCTGGTCTGACCATCGTTATCATTCGTGATGATTTATTGGGTAAAGCAAAGGAAACGATGCCGACTATGCTGGATTATAAAACGCATTCAGATAATGACTCTATGTACAACACACCGCCTACTTATAGCTGGTATCTGGCGGGTCTGGTTTTTGAACGCTTGCTGAAAAATGGTGGTTTGTCATCCATGGCAGACACCAATCAGAAGAAAGCAGAAAAACTATACGCGGCGATTGATGCCTCTGATTTTTATAGCAGCCCGGTTGAAAAAAATTGCCGATCATTAATGAATGTTCCTTTTGTACTGGCCAATGCTGATCTCGATGCTAAATTTATCGAAGAAGCCGCTCAACAGGGTCTGGTGAATTTAAAAGGTCATCGTTCAGTCGGTGGCATGCGCGCCAGTATTTATAATGCTATGACCGAAGAAGGCATTGATGCTCTGATAGCTTTCATGTCTACATTCGAAAGCAGCCAATCTTAAAAAATAAATTATTCAATATGATAAATATAAAAACATACAATAATATTTCGGATAAAGGCCTAAGTCGTTTACCGAATGATACTTATACTATTAGTGAAGATCATGCTGATCCTGATGCAATTATTCTACGCTCTGCGAAATTGCACGACATGGAAATCCCTGGCAATCTTAAAGCGGTAGGTCGAGCTGGTGCAGGCACTAATAACGTACCTGTTGATCGTTTGAGTGAAAAAGGTGTTGTTGTCTTTAATGCACCGGGTGCTAATGCCAACGCAGTAAAAGAGCTGGTTATTGTTGGTATGTTGTTAGCCTGTCGTAATATTGTTCAAGCCTGGGATTACGCGGCCAATGTTCAAGGTACTACCGAAGAGCAAAATAAAGCCGTTGAAGATGGCAAGAAAAAATATGTTGGTTATGAATTACCCGGTCGTACTATCGGCGTGATTGGTCTGGGTGCCATTGGTGTACAAGTGGCTAATGCGGCTGTTGCTCTGGGTATGCGCGTTGTTGGTTTTGATCCGACTATTACAGTGAAAAGCGCCTGGAAACTGGCTTCTGAAGTAGAGGAAATGTCCAGCGTTGATGAGTTGGTAAAACAAGCTGATTTTATTAGTTTTCATGTGCCGTTGATTGAAGCGACGAAAAATTTATTGAATGCTAAACGTATCGCCACGATGAAAGATGGCGCTGTTGTTTTGAACTTTGCGCGCGATGGCATTGTTGATGACGATGCTGTATTGGCTGCTATTGATAGTGGAAAGATCGGTGCCTATGTTTCTGATTTCCCTGCTGAGAAACTTAAAAATAAAAAGAATGTGATCACATTGCCTCATCTGGGCGCATCAACCGCAGAGGCTGAAGACAATTGCGCCATCATGGTGGCTGATCAGCTGAAAGATTTTATGGAAAATGGCAATGTCAAAAATTCAGTTAATTTCCCTGATATAAAATTAGCCCGCATCGGTGATGTTCGTCTGGCTATTGCTAACAAAAACATGCCAGATATGGTTGGTCAGATTTCACATGTACTAGGTCAGGCGGGTGCAAATATTTTGCACATGAGCAATGAATCTAAAAATGGTTTGGCTTATACACTGATTGATCTTGAAGCAGCCATAGGTGATGACGTAATCAAAAAAATTACTGAAATCGATGGTGTGCTAAACACTCGACAAATTTAATTTTCCTATGACAGATAAAGACCCACTCGCTGATGTTAGAACACGTATCGATAAAATCGATACCACGATACAGCAGTTGGTTTCTGAACGTGCTGAATGCGCGACAAAAGTTGCAGAAATAAAACAGGAGCAGGGCGAGACAGGGCATTTTTATCGCCCTGAACGCGAAGCTAAGGTTTTACAGGCGGTTAAGGATAGAAATAAAGGCCCATTAAATGATAATGCTGTTGCGGGCATCTTTCGTGAGATTATGGCTGCCTGTTTGGCGCTTGAGAAACCTTTAAAAGTAGCGTTTCTTGGCCCGGAAGGCACGTATACACATTCTGCATCGATAAAACATTTTGGCAGTCAGTTTGAAAAAGAAGCCGTCGATAGCATTGAAGAAGTTTTTCGTCTAGTCGAAGCCGACGGTGCAGACTTCGGTGTGGTGCCGGTTGAAAATTCAACTGAAGGCATGATTAATCATACTTTAGATTTATTGATGGGCTCGACACTGACGATTTGTGGTGAAGTTGAATTACGTATTCGCCATAATCTATTGTCACTCGAAACTGAATTAAGTAATGTCGAACGTGTTTACTCGCATCAACAGTCTTTCGCGCAATGTCGCTTATGGTTGGATAAATACTTGCCGAATGCGCAACGTATCGCTACCAACAGTAATGCTGAAGCGGTTCAGTTAGCGCATGAAAATAAACAGGCAGCGGCTATTGCGGGTATACAAGCTTCAGAATTGTATGCTGTGCCAGTATTAAAATCAGATATTGAAGATGAACCTGATAACACAACACGTTTTGTCGTTATTGGAAAACATCAGTCACCAGCCAGTGGCAATGATCGCACTAGTTTATTGGTATTTGCGCATAATCGTCCCGGTTCTTTATTTGGTTTGCTCGAACCTTTGGCGAAACGCAATATCAGTATGAGTAATATTGAATCCAGACCTTCACGTAAGGGTGTTTGGGAATATGTATTCTTTATCGATGTTGATGGTCATCGTGATGATGAGAACGTGTGTGCTGCGATCGAAGAAATCGAAAAGGCGAGTGCCATGGTAACGGTGCTGGGTTCCTATCCCAAAGCTGTTATTTAATAATCTGTTCTAATTAATCTCTGGATAAAATATTGTGGCTAAGTCATTCCTATCTTTGGCAGCATTAGGTGTACAACAACTTCGACCTTATACACCAGGAAAACCCGTTGAAGAACTCGAACGTGAATTAGGTATTACTGGTTCAATTAAACTCGCTTCCAACGAGAATCCTTTAGGTCCAAGTATCAAAGCCGTTGAGGCGATTCATAAATATTCTCATTCGGTAAATTTCTATCCTGATGGTGGCGGTTTCAAACTCAGTGCCCGTCTGGCAGAAAAATTTAATGTTGATCGTGCCTGTGTAACATT
>JBEQLM010000059.1:0-8417 GCA_040325975.1 Gammaproteobacteria bacterium
CCGATGATTGAAGAAACACAACTTGAATCTCCAAACATGCTGAATGAATTTATACAGTCCACCACGAAACACAGATTCTGAGATTCTTCATTTAATTTAAAATAACTTGCCATTCACAAAAGAAAAACTGATAGTCATAATCAGATCTCGTTTTTCATAAATATAAAATACAAACAACTATCTTTTCTCTGATTACAAGTAAACTTTTAAGGAGTTTTTATGAATGATCCAAAATTAAAATATCTAACAGCAAGCATGCTGATTGCTATGGGCATGAGCACAACGCCTGTTATTGCCGAACCCACAGTAGAAGTTGCCGGCGCTGTTGAAGTTGAAATTAACTCCGGAAAAGATCACACAGCCGCCAAAGGCAGTGATATAGCTCTGGCCACTGTCGAACTGGCTTTTGACGCAAAGATCAATGACAAAGTCAGTGCACATATACTGATGCTGCACGAAGATGACAGCACCGAATCGCCCACTATCGATGAAGGTATTATTACCATATCAAACGGTAAAGACGCTTCTAAATATCTGGCTCAGGAACATCATCGCCCTGGCTCACCAACACGACAATCTGCAGCTTCTAAAGGCATGTTTGTTTATTTAAATGCAGGTCGCATGTACGTGCCCTTTGGTAATTTTGAAAGCAATATGATTTCTGATCCACTGACACTGGAAATTGCTGAAACTCAGGAAGCCGCTGTTCAGGTTGGTTTCGAAACCCACGGCTTCCAAGCTTCGGTTTATGCCTTTAATGGTGAAGCCGATCAAACTGGCGTTGATAAAGATGTTATCGATGATTTTGGCATAAGCCTTTCCTTCGCCATGAAATTTGGTTCATTTGAACTGGATCTTGGTGCCGACTACATTAATAACATGGCTGAAACGGATACTTTTCAGGAAGTTATAATTGCTGGTCCAGTAGTAGTTCAAGAACATACTGCAGGTATTGCAGCACATGCCATCATCAACGTGGGAGCATTTACTCTTATTGCTGAACACGTCACCGCTTCTGATGACTTCAATACTATAGATCTTCAATTCAACGGTGCGAAAGCAAGCCCAAGTGCCAGCAATATTGAGATTGCCTACACTATGGGCATAGGTGGACAAGACGTCACAGTTGCCGTTGCTCAACAGAGTACAGCTGATATTGATGTAGCTGGCATTGGTCTGCCAGAATCACGCAGCATGCTTTCAGTTTCCACTACGGTTGCTAACGATGTTGGTTTAAAAATTGAATTTAGCAATGCCAGTGATTATGAAACTGCTGATGGTGGTAGCGGTGAATCCGGTGGCATGTTGACTGCACAGTTGGCGGTTGAGTTTTAATTTAATCATTACAGTTTGATGTAAAAAAAGGGGAGCACTCGCTCCCCTTTTTTTATGTCCGACATAAACTGATTTTAATTATTGAGAAAAAGCTTTTAAGTTTATTGATCCAGCCTACCCATCCAGTCAGAAACCCATCGAATTAGCTCATCTTCTTTACCTTCAAAAAAGTGCCCTGTGTTTTTGATAACGAGTTGGCTGTAGCGTTCGTTACCGGCTTTTTTCCCAGCCGCCATGCGTTTCTCACTGTTGTCGAGTACGCTTTTCAGGTCGTCGCTGGCGTATAGGTCAAGTACGGGTACTTTGACTTTTTTCAGGCTTTCGCTGGGTTTCATGCGGATGTCGTCAGCAAGGTCGGGCATGCCGATGCCGACGAAACCCATAACATCAGCTTTGTTTTTCGACAGGTAATAAGTGGCCATGGCGCTGCCCTGGCTGTGGCCGATCAAGACGATTTTTTTGATGCCGTCTTTTTTTAGTTGTTTGATGGCGGCATTGATGCGTGGTGCGACTTCTTCATACAGTGGGGCGTACTCTGGGTATTTGGCGTCGTTAGGAAGAATCGGCATTTGAATGGAAAGTGTATGCCAGCCGTGATCGGTGAGGCCGATGCGTAGTGGTGAGATGACCTGTTTCCAGTCTGGGTGAATGCCGGTGCCGTGCATGATGATGGCGGCACGTTGCTGGTCTTCTCCGGCTTCGGTCATGATGCCAAGGAATTCATTTTTACCGTCGTTGAGCATGATGGTTTCGCCATCCATTAATGTGGCTTCAATGGAATCTGCCCAGCGTTTTTCTTTGGCGAGATCGGAGGCGTTCACACTAAAAGTAAAGCTGAGTGCGATGAGGGTAATAATACTTGAGATGATTTTCATGAGGTAATGCCTCCAAGTTGATATTCAAGGAAAACGCCGACAAATAAGACCAGCCCAAACCAGTTGTTGTTTAAAAATGCCTGAAAACATTCGGCAGGCTGCCGGTTACGAATTAAATATTGCTGCCAGATAGCCAGTACTGAGGCAATGACGACGCCTGTAAAATAAAAGCCGCCAAGTCCAGCTTTCTGACCGATCATAATAAGGCAGAGTATGAGTATGGCCTGAATTATACCAATAATTAGTTTGTCGGCATCTTCGAACAGAATTGCCGTAGATTTTACGCCGATTTTCAGATCATCTTCGCGATCGACCATGGCGTACATGGTGTCGTAGGCGGTGGCCCATAATACGGTGGCAATGAATAATAACCAGGCGACAGGGTTGAGTTCGTTAGTTTGTGCGGCATAGGCCATGGGTACTGCCCAGCCGAAGGCCGCACCCAGATGGACTTGCGGTAAATAGTGGTGGCGCTTCATGAAAGGATAGCTGGCAGCCAGTACAAGGCCAATCAGAGACATCACAATGGTCAGCTGGTTCATTAATATCACCAGTGAGAATGCTGCGATGCATAGCATAGAAAATATAAGCAATGCTTCTACCGATGTGATTTTGCCCGAAGTCAGCGGGCGATTTTTGGTGCGAGTAACCAGGCGATCGATGTGGCGGTCGGCGTAATCATTGATAGCACAACCGGCTGAGCGCATCAGAAAGACACCGGCGATAAAAACCAGCAACACATCAGTGTCCGGCCAGCCGCCAGCGGCAATCCATAAAGCGATGAGTGTTGGCCAGAGTAATAAGAGGATGCCGATTGGTTTGTCTAATCGAATGAGCAGCGCGTACTGTTTAAGTTTATTAACCAGTGCCGACTGTTTAACATGATTGCGAATCTTGAGCAGGCGCAATTTTTGGTGAAGGATAAAGCGATTTTCCCACGCTGCGAGTTTTCTCCTAATACCGCTTATAAATTTATTTATGCTTGATAAGCCATTTTTAATGCCTTTGAAGATTGCATGGAGAATGGCTTTGACGAGAGCATAAAAGGTTTTCGCAGCAGTTTTAATTCTAGTAAGCAGCTCTCTTACTATTAAGAATAGTAAGAAGAGAGTAAGTCTGATGATGGCAAAAATAACTCTGGTGATTAATATGATGCCTTTGGTCAGTGAGTAGAGCGTGGTTTTGCTAAGAGCATAAAAGGCTTTAATGCCAGTTTTAATTTTGGCAGGCAGTGGCTTCATACTTATGAATAGTAAGAAGAGAGCCATCTCGGTAAGGGCAAAAATAACTTTAGCGATTAATATAATGCCATCGATTAGCGGCTTTATATTTTTGAGAAATTTGTAGAAGTTAATTTTGGCAAGAGCCAATAGTCCATTAGAGACGATTTTGTAATTATTTGCTGCGATTACGCCCTGATCTTTTATGTATTGTTGTAATTTGGTGAATAAAGGAGTCATTTCTTTGCGTAAACCTGATGTTGAGCTTTGAATTGTTCAGCAAGATGACGGTAATCGGCTAGATAAGGGCATAGATAGTCTGTGAGTATGTGATTGGAGGTTTTTTTCACATCTCTAGATAGTCGATTCAAGGAAGCAGGCAGTGCTGTTTTTAGTTGTTTGAATCGGTGTTTGATTACAATTGTCGATAACATAGGTTGCTAATCATACCTGAGTGACAAGCAGACGTGTACGTGTAGATGAATATGTAATACTCTATCGCTATGACAATACGTAAATTTGAATATTATTCACCTGAGATTTCCGATAGTGCCTTTGTCGATGAGGCAGCGGTAGTCATTGGTAATGTAAAGATTGGGGTAGATAGCTCGATTTGGCCAATGTGCTCGGTGCGTGGTGATATCCATTCGATAAGAATTGGTGAGCGCACAAACATTCAGGATGGCAGTGTTTTGCATGTCACACATGACAGTGAATTTGCGCCCGGTGGTAATAAGCTGGACGTGGGTAATGATGTCACGGTTGGGCATAATGTTGTTTTGCACGCCTGTACTATTGAAGATGCATGTTTGATTGGTATGGGCGCAGTGGTTCTGGATGGTGCAGTTGTGCAAAGTGGCGCTATGGTGGGTGCCGGTAGTTTGGTGCCACCGGGTAAGGTGCTGGAAGGCGGTTATCTATGGTTGGGTTCACCAGTAAAAAAAGCACGTGAGCTCAGCGACAAGGAAAAAGCATTTTTTAAATATTCAGCGCAGCATTATGTAGAGCTTAAAGAAAGGCACAAGTCATAAAAATACGGAAGTTAAAATTATTTTGAATAAACCATGATAATTTTGTGATTTATTACTACAATTTAAAAACCTAACTCTATCGTATTGCTAAGAATGCATCTAAATGATAAATGATCATAATAAAAAATCAAATGTAGTAGATCTAAATCAAAGCCTCAAGGATCGAGAAATTGAAATCGATCTTTTACAGAAAACCTTTACTGAGATTGGCAGTGAGCTGGATCTTGATAAGGTTTTTCAAATCGTTTCAGAACGTGCACGTACGCTTATTCAAGCAGAAACATTATTAGTCCCTTTGTTAGATGAGAACTGTGAAACCTATACTTATCGTGGTGGTTCCGGTAAAAACTCAGATGAGGTTATCGGTGAGTCACTGCCTCTTGATTTTGGTGTTTGTGGCTGGGTATGGAAGCACAAGCGTCCCTGGTGGCGGGGTGTGCTTAATGAGCTAAACGATGATGAAAGAAACCTTTGGGAAGAAGAGGCTGGCACTATGATTATGGTGCCCTTGCAGGGACGACTTCATTTTCTGGGTGGCATCGCGGGGATTAATAAAATTGGTGCTGCTGAATTCACTCGAAGAGATTTAAATTTGTTACAGATGTTTGCCAGCATTGTATCTATCGCTATTGAAAATGCGATGGCCGTTAACAATATGGAGAAAACCAGAAAAGTTAATGATGATTATCGACTGCGTCTGGAAACGCTTAATAAACAGCTGCTGGAAAGCAGTAAAGAACTAGAATATTTATCACTATACGATACGGTCACCGGATTGCCCAATCGTTCATTATTTCACGACCGCCTTTCCCGTAATATTTCTCAGGCAATTCTATCAGAGGAAGAAATTGGTGTTTTATTAATTGATCTTGATCGATTCAAGGAAGTCAATGAAGCGCTGGGTCATGAGCGCGGTGATTTATTACTGAAGAAAATTGCCCGTCGTTTTGAGCGCAATATAAAGTCTGACGAAACGCTAGCACGACTAGGTGGTGATGAATTTGTTATTGTCCTGCCGGGTTGTGATGAAGAAGCATCTATGCAGAGAGCAAGAGAGTTTAAGTTATTGCTCGAAGATCCATTTAATATAGTCAACATGAAAATTGCGGTGAATGCCAGTTTTGGAGTAGCTGTATTTCCGAGCCAGAGTGATGATGCCAGTAGTTTGTTGAGTCATGCTGATTCAGCTATGTATGTGGCAAAAAATAATGCTACGGGATTATGTCTATATGATCCTGAGCTTGATCATATGACACGTGGTCATCTGGTGATGGTGGCTGATATACGTCGTGCTCTTGAAGAAAATCAATTTGAACTGTATTACCAGCCTAAAATTTCTATTAAAGATAATAAGCTGATTGCTGCAGAAGCATTAGGTCGCTGGATTAGTGAGGAGCGAGGTATAGTTTCACCCGACAACTTTATAAAAGTGCTGGAACAAAATGGTTTGCTTGATGAGTACACTTATTGGGCTATCGATACAGCATTGAAGCAGGCAAAACAGTGGAATAAAAAATTCCCGATGCGTGTTGCTGTTAATTTATCACCACAGACGCTGATGGATCCTGGTTTTATAAAGAATCTTGATCGGATTATTGGTGAGAAGAAAAATGGTGAGTATCTCATTTTTGAAATTACCGAGAATCTATTTTTATCTGAATATGATGCATTAAGTGATGTGCTTGAGTACATTTGTGGCCTGGGTATTAAATTATCTATTGATGATTATGGTACTGGCTACTCATCCTTGAGTCGTTTGATAAAGCTACCAGTGAGTGAGTTAAAAATAGACAAGTCTTTTGTGAAAAATGTAAACACCAATAAGGATGATGAGGTAGTGGTGCGATCAACCATTGATTTAGCGCATAATCTTGGTTTGACGGTTGTCGCTGAAGGCGTTGAAGACGAAGCAGCTATGGAAATACTGAGAAAATATAATTGTGATATTGCTCAGGGTTATTTGATCAGCAGGCCGGTACCCAAGATGGAGTTTGAAAGGTTTTGTAATAATTACACGGGCGTTATCATTGCCTCTTAGGGAATCTGATAGTTACTATTAATCCAGTTCCTTTTTTTGTCTGGCCTAGCTGTAGTTTTGCATTGTGCAGTTCAGCAACACGCATAACAATAGATAAGCCTATACCGCATCCCGGGCTATCATGATTTTCCATTCTGTAAAATCGTTCAAATACACGCTGACGTTGCTCTACAGGAATGCCGGGGCCATTATCTTCAATAATCAGGTCGATTGATTCTGTTGTAGTGACAAGTGATATTTCGATATTCCCACTGTCTTGTGTGTAGTTAATAGCATTGCTCAGCAGGTTGCGTATCATTAGGCATAATGAAGTATTGTCTGCATTGATAATTAGTTCATCGCACTCATTGACGGAAAGTTCGATATTTTTCTTGTGGGCAAGAGGTGCGAGTAGTGCCGCTTCCTCGATGACAGTATTTTTAAGATTAACTGACTCCAGATTTTCAGAAAAAGATTCTGGTTCCAGTTTTGCTAATGCTAGCAGTTGTTCGACCAAATGTGTGGTGCGATCAATGCCCTGGAGCACGTGATTAAGAGCATTTTCCTGATCATGGTTATTTTTAGCCTTGATGGCTAATTGGGCATAGAGTCTGACAGCCGCCAGGGGAGTTCTGAGTTCATGTGCCGCATCAGAGGTAATTCTTTTTTCGCGATCTAAAGCCATGCCTAAACGAGACAGTAGGCTATTTAAGGCGCCTGCAATGGTTTTAATTTCAGTGGGGACATGTGTTTCCGAAACGGCATCAAGCTTGGAGGCGTCGCGTCGGCCTATTTGTGAGGCAAGATTTTGCAGGGGGGACAGACCTTGCTTAATTGCAAACCACATAACAATCGAAAGAGCTGGGATTAAAGTCATAAACAATAGAAGTAGATCAGAGCTTAATTTATCGATTAAGTCATTGCGAACATCAACACGTTCAGCGGTTATGCACTGGTAGTGAGGTTTGTAACTGTGCAGGCTAAATACACGCCAGTCCTTACCAAGAAAAGATTTATTATCAAAACCATCGATTTTGTCTGTCATAGGTTGTATCGGGGCATTTTGTGATTTCAGGATGAGATTACCGAAATGATCCCATATCTGAAATGCAAGTTTGGATTCATAGGCATGGCCTGATATTAGCTCGTGAGCCTCTTCCTCGTTGAGATCTGTCTCATCGGATAAAAGAGCATTTTCATCAAGATATTTCTGAATGTTTGAAAAGTCGCTACGACCCTGGTCGGCTTGTACCATGCTTAGCATTAAACGTGCTGAACGTGCCAGCTGTGCGTCGAATAATTCTCTGGTTTCGTGTTGAGTATCCTTATATCCAAACCAACTTCCACCGCCAACTATCAATAGTGAGACGATAAACAGGCGCAGCATAAGGTGGTATTTAATAGACATTATTTTTTAGGTGCGGTGTAGCCAACTCCGCGTATGGTTTTAATCAGGTCTGAACCAAATTTTTTCCTTAGGTGGTGTATGTAAACCTCAATGGTATTGCTTTCAACTTCGTTGTCCCAGTTATAAAGTTTTTCTTCGAGAAAGGAGCGAGATAGAACACGGCCAGCACTTGAGACCAGTTCTTTGAGTAAGGCAAACTCACGTCGGGATAGCTCAATATTCTCATCATTAAAACTAACGGTATGTGCGGCAGGGTTAATAATAATATTTTTATAGTGAATCAGCTCTTGCGCCAGGCCACGAGAGCGTCTGGTCAGGGCGCGTAGGCGGGCGCAGAGTTCATCGAGTTCAAAGGGTTTTGTCAGGTAATCATCTGCACCCGTATCGAGTCCAGCAATGCGATCTGCAACAGCGTCTTGCGCAGTCAGGATAAGAACAGGTGTGGTAATAGCCTTGCTCCGTGCTTTGCTTAATACTTCAAGACCATTCATTTCGGGCAAACCAATATCCAGAATGACCGCGTCATAAGGT
>JBEQLM010000005.1:0-19722 GCA_040325975.1 Gammaproteobacteria bacterium
CCACCGCAGTGGTTCCTGAAACCATATCAGTAGTCGAACCAAAAGAGCCACGCCCTATCACAATAGTGTTAATACTACCTCTTGATGCAATCGAGGATGATACGTAAAAAGGATCCATTGTTTGAAAACTACTAGGAGTGCTAAGACTAGAAACTCTACCAGTCGATTCTACTGAAGCAGCTAAATTTGCATTAACAAAAACCGGGGGTTCGTCAGAGGGACTCACAATACTAATAATACCTGCTTCTACGCTAATGTGTGTACCAGGTTCAACCGGTTCAGCATTTATTGTGGCTAAATTTTCTTCGTTACAATCTTGTTCCATACATATTCTTACTGAAAACTCAGAATTTTTATTCTGAGCAGTAATCTCTCCATCAGGAGTAATCACTTTAAATGACGCAGGAACCCGTCTTGCAATTTCACCTGCAATCACCCTGATACCACCTCTAACAAGGGATATTGTGGCTTCAAGATCATTATATTCTTTAATATAAAGTATTGAGTTGGGGCGTAGAGTGACTTTGGCATCGTCGTTGAACACAATTTTCAGGATACTATCATCTACTGTTTTAATTAGGTCAGTGAGGTTAATCTCATCATTTACTCTCAATACTCTTGGAGTCTGGTCTTTTTGTTGTAATGTATTATATCCATCAGTAAAAACAACCTTTCCAATTACAGAATCATCAGCATAAGAAAAAGAAGGTAATAACATCAAGACTATTAATGAAAAACTGGATAGTGCAGACAATTTACTGGTATAAATCCCTATCATCGTAATTTTGATTATTAAATTGTTCATTTTTTAACCCCCCCAATATCTGATTTAATTGAAGATAAATTAAAAGCTAAATGAATAAGCTAATGAGCCTACAAAGGATACTTTATCATGATTTGGTACTACTTTGTTGACATCATAGCCACCTAAAGTCAAGACCAGAGGAAGACCATCAATAGGTGCCATGGAGGTCCCTACGGCAAGTATTCCAGATGTGTAATCAACTATAAAACTAATTTGTGGTGAAAGGTAGACACCGACGCCAATAAAACCAGCGGCTTCATCTTCGGGATTAATGATATTAACATTGGAAAAGACACTGATATCAGCAAACGCATTCGTTCCGACACCTATGTTGACAATAACAGGATGATTGTTAAAAGGAAGAATTTTAGTTAAAGCTAAGTAAGAGGAACTCTTTGGTTTTGTCGTTAATCGGTTCCAGCCCCCGACATTAACACCGCCTACAGCAATACCTAGTTGCCAATCAGTGAAAAATTTTCCAATCGAAAGATTAAAAGCCCCTCTTTCACCCTGTCCCTCATCAAAATTGATACTGCCTATATTTAGAGTAACCGTGGCACCAATACTATTAATGGAATCACCTAAACCCATACCAAATGAAAGACTGCCATCAGTACGGTCAACATATCGTGAATGTGTTAGACCACCTAATGCCACAAAATATGAACCCCATGACGACACCATACCGGATGGAGCACCCAAAGAAGAGCCAGGTAAGGCTGCTGCCTCATCAAATCTTTCTGTGGAAAAAAAATCGAGTGCATACGAAGGAACGACCGTAACTAACGTTAAACAGCCCAAAATTAAAGAAATTATAGCCTTTCTATTTACCACTACTTCAAATATCCTACATATTCCATTTTCACGAAGAATAGCACTCTTAAGGCAAAATTAACAAAAAATTGGCCTATTTATTAGCACTTCGTTCTATATTTAATTAATTTTCTATTCTGGTGTATTAGCGTTTTTTCTTTCTACCGACTTTAGCAATACCACCCTTGCTATCAATTTTAGTTTCACTGGCTTTGTTGGTACGTACTGGGCGGTTATTTTTTGCTACTGTGTTTAACAGTGTTTCACGACTGCCTACTGCGTAGCCTGGCATTTTGATGCGTTTAATACGTTCACCAATGAGTTTTTCAATATTTTTCAGCGAGCGTTCTTCTTCCCGGCTGACAAAAGAGATTGCCTGACCTTTGCTGCCAGCGCGTCCGGTGCGGCCAATGCGGTGTACGTAGTCTTCTGCCAGATAAGGCAGATTGAAGTTAACCACATGATCCAGCCCCTGAATATCCAGGCCACGGGCGGCGACTTCGGTCGCGATCAACACCTGTACTTTATCGGCTTTGAAATCGGCAATGGCACGGCGACGTGAACCCTGACTTTTATCACCATGGCAGAGTGCGGTTTTAATGCGCACCTGTTTCAGGTTATTCATGAGTTCATCTGCCTGTGCCTTGGTGCTGGTAAAAACTAGGACTTTGAACCAGTTGTGCTGATCGATCAGGTCGACAAATAATTCTGCTTTGCGGAGTTCTTCTACGGGATAAACCACGTGCTCGACGGTATCGGCGATGGCATTTTGTTTGGCCGCGCTAATCACTTCATGCTTAGTTAATAGCTGATTAGCCAGCTTTATAACCGGTTGCGACATGGTGGCGGAAAATAACAGGGTTTGATGTTTTTTCGGGGCTGTTTTCAGTATAGCCTGTACATCCGCGATAAAACCCATATCCAGCATTCGGTCGGCTTCATCCAGCACGACAAACTCGACATTACCAAGATCGATATTGTTCTGCTCCATGTGCTCCAGCAGCCGACCGGGGGTGGCAATGGCTATATCGACACCGGCTTTAAGCTTTTTCTGTTGAGCACTGATCTTACCGCCGCCATACAGGGCGGTGATGGTGAGCGGCATAAACTGGGCATAGCGACTGATGGTTTCCGTCAATTGCTCGGCTAGTTCGCGGGTCGGCGTTAAAATCAGTGCGCGCGGGTTGCCGGGCAATGTCGGTTTTGGCTTATTGTGCATCTGCTGGAGAATAGGCAGTGCAAAGGCAGCTGTCTTACCCGTCCCAGTTTGGGCGTTAGCCAGTATGTCCATACCGCGCCGCGCCGGGATAATCGCCTGTTCCTGTATGGCAGTCATTTCGCTGTAGCCGCAGGCATCCAGTGCTTGCTGAATCTCGGGAGCTAGATCTAAAGATGAAAATATCATGATATTCCTATGTGGATTGCGCTACAGTCAAAAAACAAAGTGCGAATTATAGGGATATTCGCGTCTGTTTGTGCGATTGATTACTCCATAGTGGAGCGCGTCAACTGTAGCCTAGACCAGCATCAATACAACAAACGCCTGCTGAGACCAGCAAATGTGACACAAACCACACACAGACAAATATAATCCTATGAGTTAAAGTTTAATTCAACCACAAAACACAGTATTGTCTTAACTCATAACACATAATAATCAATAGCGACTTGAACGATATGAATGACATAAACGAAAAGAAATATCAGATAATAATTACCAATAAACTTTCTGCTGATAAGGACAAAAATCTGGTAATTCAGAACCTTGCCTCGTTGTTCAAAATCGATGAGAAAAAAGCCGCACGACTGATGGATAAAAATGAAACCATCATTAAAGAAATTACCGACAAAGCAATAGCAGAAAAACTTCTGGCAGCCATTCGTGCAACTGGGGCTGTCTGCTTAATCGTTGATAGCTCTAGTGGTGGATATATACTAAGAGAACAAAAACAACCTCAACTGGAAGAGATAGATAATTCTGTTAAAAAATATTCCTGCCCAGAATGTGGCACTGACAAAGATTCTTACGCTGATGTTTGCTTGCATTGCGGCTTCGATCAACTTAATCCCAATGTAAAAGATAAGAGTAAGTTTAAAAAATTTATAAAATATATCAGTATCATTCTTATTTTGATAACTACCATAATTATTGCATATCCATTTGCTCTGCCTTTTTATAACACTTATGCCGGAAAATATAGAGTTGCAAACGGTCTGGAACTGGCATTTGATACCCGCAATAAAATTACAAGTTTCATTTTAGAAACCAACTTCTGGCCCAACCAGAATATTGATGCCAACCTTCCGAAAGACATCAGTAATGAGGTCATTGAATCTATAATAGTTAGCGAGAATGCTGTTACTACGGTAACACTGCGCGCCGAAGCTGTGAATACCGACAGCAATAAAACAATTATTTTTAAACCCACTTTATTAAACGGGAAGCTGGTCTGGAATTGCTTAAAGGGAACATTAGGAAATGAATTTAGACCCGATGACTGCAAGAATATTAATCAATAGTCATCTACTTAATAATTCGATAACAAGGCTCATATGCTTCACCCGAGAGTTTCATGCGTGTTTGCTCAACGAATGAGGCTAACAGGGTATCCATTCGTTCCATAATCTCAGCATCACCCTGTATCTCGAAATGACCGTGTTGCTCGATCGCACGTATACCTTCATCTTTAACGTTACCGGCGACGATACCAGAGAAGGCGCAGCGTAAATTAGCGGCGAGCAAATGGCGTTCCTGGTTTTTATGTAGTTTCAGGTTACGCATGTTTTCATGCGTGGGTTTAAATTCCTGCTGAAATTCATTGTCGATTTTCAGACGCCAGTTAAAGTAAAAGGCGTCACCTACTTCTCTGCGATAGTCTTTTACCTGTTTCATTCCGGCAGCCATAACTTGCGCTACTTTTTCAGGATCATCGATAATAATCTGGTAAAAATTCTGCACTTCTTCACCCAAAATATCAGTAAGAAACTGATTGATCGCTTTAAAATAATCAGCCGCTTTAGCAGGCCCAGTAAAAACCAGTGGGAAAGGTATATCTTTGTTATCAGGGTGCAATAACACGCCAAGAACAAACAAAATCTCTTCAGCAGTTCCCGCACCACCTGGATAGACGATGATGCCATGACCTGCGCGTACAAAAGCCTCAAGGCGTTTTTCAATATCCGGCATGATAACCAGATTATTAACAATAGGATTGGGTGATTCGGCAGCTATGATACCCGGCTCTGTTATACCAAGGTATTGGCCGTTACCGTTGCGTTGCTTGGCGTGGCCGATAGTGGCACCTTTCATAGGCCCTTTCATTGCACCTGGGCCACAGCCAGTGCAAATATCCATACCACGCAGTCCCAGCTGATAACCAACTACCTTGCTGTAGTCATACTCATAGCGTGAAATGGAGTGTCCACCCCAACACACCACCATATTGGGGTCGGTCTTGGCGTGAAGTACTTCTGCATTACGCAGAATATGAAAGACTGCGTTACTGATACCTTCTGATTCAGTTAAGTCAATATTGGAGTTTTCGTTGATTTTTTCATTGGTATAAATAACATCACGCAATACCGCAAACAGGTGTTCGTTAATACCCTTGATTATCTCGCCATCGACAAAGGCTATCGCCGGTGCTGCTGTCACCTGCAACTTAATACCACGCTCAACCTGAATAACACGAATATCAAAAGACTGATAACGCTCCAGCAGAGCCTTGCCGTCATCCATGTTGTTACCGCAATTCAATACCGCCAACGAACAGTTACGAAATAATGTATACAGTCCACCCTGACTGTGATCAAGCAATTTGGCTACTTCATATTTAGACAGTACATCCAGACGGCCAATGGGTGATATTAGTGCGTCAACGACATCGTATTTCATTGTGAATCCATATTAATAAGAATTCGATCATTCTAGCCGCTTTTTTAGTTAGAAGCAGACTCGATTGTTTTTAGAATGCTGACGATGGTATTTGCGTCCTGTGCAACAAGCGTATGCCCCGCTGGGGTAGTGATCACCGATGAACGACCCTGAAGTGCGGTGACGTTATTCATATCCTGACTAAAACCGGGCACCAGATCATCACCCGCAAATCCAACTGCATTGAGTCGAACTATAGAAATATATTTGATATCAGGATGCTTCTGATTATTTAGCCAGTACAGCATATTACCGGGGTATGGTTGAGTAAGGTCAAATAATAATCCACGAGAGCGCTTCAAAGTATCGTAGTCACTACCGCCAAATAAATTTTTAACCATACCAAATGGCCCGGACTCATTAGTGGCATCTAGTGCCTGATTAGCACGCGTGGTACCAACATGCGGACTGGCAATGGTGATCAGAGTGGTGACATTTTCAGCACCACCACGGATCAGTGACATCCTTGCCACCACACCCCCAGCGGAGTGGCCGACGATAATGATTGATTCATCAGGCCGTTTCTGGCGAATCGTCTTTAGCATACTCAATAGAAAATCAGACTGCACGATGACAGGGGCTTCTGCGGGTAAATCAACGACGTACACCGTGTTGTCTGCCTCGTTATCTGATTCGAATAATTGCACACCCGTTGGGCTGTTACTGAATAGTCCGCCACGTTTCCAGCCCTGAGCTTCCAGTGAAGCGTTAATGCCACTTTGTTCCCAGGAACTGGGGTTTGCAAGATAACCATGCACCAGTACCAGCACAGTAGCCTGCAGGTTAGTGCTAATACAAAAAAAAACAACACCCACGATAGAACAAAGATACCGCATAATTAACACCCTTTAAATTAATCTAGCCTTGTTGGAATTTTAACAAAATCGACGACCTTACTATAGTTTCAGATCTTACCATTTAGTAATAGAACCCTAAGAAAATCACACAATAATTGGAATCGGCATTTACCCTTAACAGGGCTTTTACCACTCCCTTTTCGCCCACATTGAACTGTATAATGTCAACATTGCAAAAGTAGTTTTCATTGAGAGCATAAAGAATGATAAAGATTGGCAGAACTTACGAATTAGACGTGATAAAAGCTGTAGATTTTGGTTTTTATTTAGATGCCGAAGATCTGGGCGAGGTATTACTACCCATTAAATACGCGCCGAATGATCTAGCTGTGGGTGATTACCTTAATGTCTTCCTGTACCTCGATTCTGAAAATCGGCCTGTAGCCACCACTCAAATACCCAAAGCCCGCGTTGGTGAATTCGCTTATTTAGAAGTGGTCGATAACACCAGTGTTGGTGCATTTTTAGACTGGGGGCTGGACAAAGACATATTAGTGCCTTTTTCTGAGCAACACAGACCCATGGAAGCCGGGCATTCTTATCTGGTGTATGTCTATATCAATCAGGCGGATGGTCGGATTGTCGCCTCATCTAAAATCGATAAATTTCTTGATGATGAAAAACCCCATGATTTCAAACCACAGCAAGCAGTCGATCTAATTATCGGCAATAGTACTGATTTAGGTTACAAAGCCATTGTTAACCAAAGTCATTGGGGCGTGCTCTATAAAAATGATGTACACCAGCGCTTAAGCTTTGGTCAGAGTATAAAAGGCTTTATTAAACATGTCCGGCCTGATGGCAAAATTGACTTAAGCCTTCAAGGCGGACAGGAAACTCGCGACAAATATTCTGAAACCATTTTAGATTACTTAAAAAGTAAAAATGGTTTTGCACCCGTACATGACAAGTCCGACCCTAAATTAATTTCAGACCTTTTTGGAATGAGCAAAGGCGCATTTAAAAAAGCTATTGGTGGCTTGTACAAGCAGCGGGTCATTAGTATTGAAAAGGATGGCATTCGTTTGCTTTAAGCCAGATACATTTTCCACTTATATTTAACCGATAGAAGCATGCCCTCTAGTTTTTTATACTATGCTTGCCAGTATTACTTAAACAAGTATACATATCGGAATTACAGGGCAATATAATGAGCATATCAGACTCAATTCATCGTCTATTAGACAAATATGACAATGAAATTGAAGCGTTCATTGCTAAATTCCCGCGCGCTTATCTTACCGTTGTTTTTCTAGTTGCACTGATTGGCTATGCATTAGTACTACTGCCACCATTACTAATAATAAGCGCGAGTTACAATCTCTATGAAATCATCTCTATTGCTGATATCGCTAACTGGATTAGCGCATTAATCTGGCTTTCTGTTCTAATTATTTCTTCTTTAATTAGCTACCGAGGTAGCCAAATCAAAATAACGCCGCCTGCTGGATTAACCGTATCAGAGGAAAAGTTACCAGAAATATTCAAAATTGTGCGGGAATATCAGGATTATTTCAAACGTCCAGAGATTCATCGTATTGTTATCACAGCTAATTATGAACTGGACATTGTCAAAGTACCTAAATTTGCATTACCTGTTTGGTCAATAAATACAATGGTCATAGGGCTTCCGGTATTGCTATGTCATTCACCTAAACAGTTTGAATGTCTGGTGGCACGCCGCATTGGTCAGTTTTCCAAAAGTCAAAACCCTGTAACTAACTGGTTGTATCAGTTACGAGAAATCTGGAAGCAACATTCATTTGCCTATAGCAAACTGAAATCACCTGATAGCTATTTTCTGAAATGGATATATGCAAAATACGCATCTTTATATGAGTCTGTATCTGTCTACGCCGCCAGAAGTGATGAACTCAATGCGGATACTTATGCAATCGAGTTGTTTCATAATGATGTTGTGCGCGATATGATAACGGCTTATATGACATACCAATATTATCTACAGGAACATTATTGGCCAGCTATCAATAAAATAGCTTCAATAAGAACAAAACCAGCATTAACGCCATTCCACAATATGACGGCAGCGATACAGACCAACCTTAAAGAAGAAAAACTAAAATCTTTAATCAATAAAGTATTCAAAGCAGAGCCACAAAGAAATGTACCAACTCCATCAATGCTACAGCGACTTGAGAATATTGGTCATGACACACCCTATCTATCAGATAACACTGGCGACGCTGCAGCAGTAAAATATCTTGGTGAATCACTGAACAATGTGATCAATCTTATCGACAAGCTTTGGCTTAATAATATTATGACACTGCAAAGACGGGCGAAAAAATAAAGGGGTTAGATAGTATCTTTTCGGCCCAGAACTTTTACCATAATCTTTTTTCCTTCGTATTAAGCCGTTTATTTCTCCTTGATTTTGATTCCTGAATCAATAAACGCCCCACTAAAAGCTCATATTTATCAAGCTCAAATATAGTTTTTAAATTACCAAAATTCCCAAGCACATGATACTCCATAGGATGATCCCTTAATTTGTCACGTATATCAATTCTGCTTTTTACATTTATATCAAGAACCGGACTGTAATCCAATTTCTTATTAATAAAATCGATACTACCCGAACCGCTGATATTTGCATCCTTCGAGACGAGCAAAAGATCTCTATTAATCAACTTGCCATGCGAAACCTGAAATGAAGCATGTAGACTATTAAATTCTGTATTGCGATCTGGCTCATATTCAGGCACATACGATTTGCGTGTTCGAAAGTTGTTATTGTTCGCATAATCAGCAACAACAAAGCGTGATGCATAATCAAGATCAATACCCCGAACAACAGTCTTAGCCATATCAATTGTCACAGTACCTTTAGCCGATCTCTCCTGCCTGGCTACACTTGCACCTTTAGTATTGATATTTGCATTAGCATTGACAATTCCATCCAAAACAATGGCTTTATCACCCATGATGTTTTTTAGCAGAGGATTAATGCTCGCTTTGGCATCAACATTTTTCACTTCAACGGTAAATTCACCTAATGGAATAGAACGCGCATTCAGCACCATTGCGGCTTTGACTTCACTTTCGCCTATCAACATAGTTACAGGGTTAGCAGTTACAATGTCATCTTTTATATTCGAGGTAACATGAAACTCTGACAATTCAAGATCATCAAAGGTAACCTTTTTAACATCTAAGGTTCCTTCTAGATTGGCGGATCTTATCAAATCCAGCGGAAACATAATTTCAGCCTTCACTGATTCGTTATTAGCAGTTGTATAATCGTGAAAAGCAATATTATCCACATCCAAATCGTAACGGACTACAGCTTGATCCATATCAGTAATATGCACAAAACCTTTGACCATGCTATCATCTATATTCGCAGTGATATCATCCAGATAGACATTATTAAAATCAGTTTTAAACATCGTAGTCAAAGAAATATGTTTCAGGCTCTTCGGATTAGCCATCACTGGAATATCAATTTTCATGTGCTCCGCCAGTTTACCAGCCTCAAATTCCTTCACTTTTAAAGGTCCCTGAATAGTGGGCACAGAAAAAATATTATCAACATCAAAAGTTCCGCTAAAAATTAAGCCAAAAATACTAAATCGTGTGTTAGTTAGTTTTGCTGTATTCTCCTGGAAATTGATCAAACTATTTGAAACCATCGCAAAAGAGACTGTATTTTTCACCTCACCAGGCAGCAGGGCTTTGACGGACACTTTAAGATTATTTGCCTTAAACGTAGGCGAGGAATCATTGAACTCAAGATTGGTTTTAACAGAAACGACGGCTTGCCATTCAGGTTGATTACTTTTTACATAAGCTTTTAGCGTAACAGGCAAAGTTTTTCCCTTAACAACTGCTGCAGTGACAAGACTCATTTTTGATATTTTAAATCGCTTATCCGTTTTCACATCAAGCCAGCTAATAGTGGCGCCTACTAACTCGACACCACCAATAACTAAGCCAGCCAGCCCATACTTTGATTCAACGTCATCACTACCTGAAAACGCTGACCAATTATTTTCACCTACGGCATTTTTTTCAAAATCAATAACCAGACGGTGCATCACTAGTTTATCGATATCAAGTCGCTTTTCCAGCAGAGGCATAATTTTTACGCTGATATCAAATTGACCGATAGTCGCGAAGTTTTTTCTGCTAAAGCCTGAATTATTCTTAATAACCATATCATTAAGCTTTATCCCTATCCATGGATAAACCGATATATCGACGTTTCCCTTAATGCTGACAGGTTGACCTATAATAACCCCAACAATTTCAGAAACTTCTTCTTTATATTTATTAGCGTCAAAGGTATAAACAAATGCTGCTGCTGCCAGAATAACGAGTAACAATAAAATTAAGATAAATTTTAAAAGTTTTTTCAAGTTATTATTCTCCTTAACTATTTTTCAACAGTGCGTTTTTATTAAATATCTGCTGCGGAATCATACTTTTATAGATCTATGATAGCAGACCAGACTATTATTTGATTACTTATGAAGCCCCTCCTTATAGATTACAAAGCCTTAACAGCCTCATTCGCCAGCTCATGACCTCGTTCTTCCTGCTGCAAATCCCATAAATGTTTATACAAGCCCTGATTATCCAGTAGCTGTAGATGCGATCCCTGCTCCTTAATCTTTCCATTCTCCAGTACCAATATCTTATCGGCATCGACAATGGTTGAAAGCCGATGAGCTATAACTAATGTAGTGTGATGCTCCGCCACTAACTTTAATGATCTCAATATTTGCTGTTCTGAATGCGAATCTAGAGAAGATGTGGCTTCATCAAAAACCAGGATTTTGGGATTTTTAAGCACAGTTCGAGCAATTGCCAGTCTTTGTTTTTCACCACCAGATAATTTTAAGCCGCGTTCACCGACCATGGTTTTATATTGATCAGGTAAACTTTGTATAAAATCATGTAAATTTGCCATCACAGCTGCCTGCTGAATTTCTTTATCGCTAGCACCCAGTTTTGCGTAACGAATATTGTGTTCAATAGTTTCATTAAAGAGCACGGTATCTTGAGGAACTATGCCGATATTCTGTCGCAGACTTTCTTGCGTGACGGAATTTATATCCTGACCATCTATCTGAATACAGCCATTATTGGCTTCATAGAAACGGAATAACAATCTAGCTAGCGTTGACTTGCCTGCGCCTGATGGTCCAACAATAGCAACTTTTTGACCCGGCTCAATATCGAATGAAATATCATCAAGTATTTGTCGATCTGGACTATATGAAAAACTAACATGCTTAAACTCAATATAGGCTTTGTCAATTTGCAAAACCTGTGCGCCATCAATATCATCAATTTCTGTTTTTGTATCCAGTAGCTTTTGCATTGAATCCATATCGGCGAGTGCATATTTTAATGCACGATAAATAATACCCAGGAAACTCAACGGTAAAAATAGCTGCAACATCATGGCATTCACTAACACCAGATCACCCAGGGTCATAACCCCATCAACAACACCTTGTGTGGCGTAGATCATCATAAAGGTGACACCAATAGCAATCACCGCACCCTGACCAAAATTCAGTGCTGACATTGAACCCTGACTTTTTATCGCAGCTTCTTCCCACTTAGCTAATGTATCGTCAAAACGACCCAGCTCATAAGCTTCATTATTAAAATACTTAACAGTTTCGTAATTCAACATGCCATCGACGGCAAGCGTATTTGACTGAGATTCCAGCGCATTCATCTCATGACGAAAATGCATGCGCCAGTTGGTCACCGCCAATGTAAATAAAATATAAACCGCGATGGTTGCAAAGGTAACAATCGCAAATTGAACCTCGTATTGACCCAGCAATATGATGGCAACAAAAGTGAATTCGGCGGCCGTTGGAACTATGTTGAAGACCAGATAATTAAGAATCGAGCTAAGACTATTCGTACCACGCTCCAGGTCACGAGTTATACCACCGGTTTTCCTGTCCAGATGAAACCTGAGCGACAAGGAATACAAATGTTTGAGCACTCGCTGTGAGATCATTCGCATTGAGTGATAGCGAACCCGCGCAAACAGAGCATCCCTTAGCTCATTGAACAAGCTACTCACCAGCCGCAGACCACCATAAATCAGCAATAAAATCAGCGGCAAGGTCATCACCTGATTGGCTGCCTGCCCCTGATCCAGCGAATCGACAATTTCTTTGAGAGCCAACGGCATGCCAACTACGGCAACTTTGGATAAAACCAGACAGGTCAGTGCCAGCACGACTCGACCTTTAAATTCCCATATATAGGGAAGCAGGCGCTTGATATTGCTCCAATCTTTACGATTGCTGTGAGGCTTTTCAGTAAAACGATAAAACATAAAAGAGGCTACAGATGTTTGGTGTGGTTGCGAGATTGAGTTAAAGTTAGTGGCATGATTATATCTAAAAAATTCAAGCCCGTTTTAGTTTCGCTGATTAGCCTGTTATTGATCACTGCCTGTGATAATTCGGACAATTCCCCCAGCAAAGTCAGGAATAAGCCAACACATCTTGTCGAGACAAGCTTAATCAATCTGCTACCAGTCAGCCATGAACAAATACTGAGCGGCACCCTTGAAGCCACCACCTCAGTAAGACTTCATAATGAAGAGGCTGGCCAAATTACCCAAATGCCCTTCCACGAGGGTGATGTTGTTAAACAGGGTGAGTTATTAATTGCACTCGATAGCGATATGATCAAGGCCGAACTCGATAAAGCCATTGCTCAACGCCAGCAGGCGAACATCGACTATAACCGTCTTCAAAAGTTGTTGCCCAGAAAACTGGCTTCCGAAGAGGAAGTCGCGCGCAGCCTGACCACGCTCAATATCGCCAAAGCAGAAGAGCAAGT
The DNA here is from genome assembly GCA_040325975.1 of Gammaproteobacteria bacterium. GTDB lineage: Bacteria > Pseudomonadota > Gammaproteobacteria > SZUA-229 > SZUA-229 > LH-M37. Next base: position 13,253 of record JBEQLM010000005.1, read on the forward strand.
GCAACAGCTGCGCATGGATCGAGCCCATATCAAAGCACCCTTTGATGGTGTTGTTAGTCAACGCAACAATGAGCCCGGCGATGCGGTGAGTGCGCACAGCCATATTTTGAGTTTGATCAAACCCGACAGCCTGCTGATCAAGGTCAACGTCTCGGATCAATGGTTATCACTGGTCAACAAGGGTGATGCCATGCAACTGACTATCGACGCCCTTGGTGACATAGAACATACCGCCTACATTGAGCGCATCCATCCTGCCATTTCGACAACCACACGCAAAGGAACTATCGAGCTTGTTCTACGACCGGTTCCCGATCAGGCGCGTGCGGGTCAAATGGCACGCACCCACTTCAAGTCTCCGGCGGTTGAGCGTCTGGTCATTCCTACCCATGCCGTACATCACGATATCGATGGTGCTTATGCCTACATCAACGTCAACAATGAAGATGGAAAAAACATTACACAAAAACGCCAATTAAAAAAAGGACTGCAGTTTGGTGAATGGACAGAGATAATCTCAGGTATCGAGATTGGTGACAAACTCATCACCAAAGGTTTTCTCGGATTACGCGATGGCAAAGTCGTGACTATCGTCGAACATAAAGCCGATGCCGATGCGCAACCGGCCAACAGCAGCGCTGACAATACACCTCCATGAAAAAAAATCTACGCACCGGTGGCCTCGCCGCCTGGTCGATTCATAACCCCGTAGGCATAAGCATGCTCGCACTCACCGTTGTGGTGATCGGATTTTTTTCACTGGATAGACTCGGTGTTGATTTGCTGCCGAATATTATCTATCCGGAAATTCGAGTTCGCATCATGGATGAGGGCGTGCCCGCGACCATCATGGAAGATCAAATCACCCGTCAGCTGGAAGAACAACTCGCCATTACCGAAAACGCTATTCTGGTGCAGTCGTTTTCCAGAGAAGGTCAGAGTCAGGTGAACCTCAGCTTCCCCTATGGCACCGATATCGATATTGCCCTGCGTGATGCCAGTACCCGCCTCGATCGCGCCAAACGTTTTTTGCCGGACACCATGGACCCGCCGGTTATTTATAAACGGGATCCTTCGCAGATACCGATTATTGAATTCATCCTCAGCTCGGATGAACTCAATCCTGTCGAGCTGCGCAGCTGGGCCGATTACACTTTTTCAAAATGGTTTCTCAACTTACCCGGTGTTGCCGCCGTCGAAGTCGGTGGTGGTCTGGAGCGTGAGATCGCCATCGTCGCCGACCAGGATAGTCTGGCAAATATCGGCATGACCGTGGCTGACGTTGCCGAAATCATTCAAAGCGAAAACTATGACGCACCCGGTGGTCAGTTACAAAGCGCGACACAAACTATTAGCACCCGTAGTCAGGGACGATTTGGCTCGATTGAAGCCATACAGAATCTTCCCTTATGGAAAAATGAAATCGATCAATCCGGCAATCAGCAGCTCTCCGACTTCGCCAACATTATTGATAGCCACGAAGAAGAACAGTTACGCATTCGTTTGAATAAAACGCCCGGCGTAAAAATCTCCATCCAGAAACAACCAATGGCGAATACCATAGAAGTCGTCAATCTGGTCAAGCAACGCATCGACTGGTTAACACAACGCGGTCTGGTTTCCGAAGGAATAGCACTCGATAAAGTCAGTGATCAGTCTGTCTTTATCAGGCACGCATTGAGAAATGCTGAAATCGCTGCGTTGACTGGAACTCTGCTCGCGATGAGTGTGATTTATCTTTTTCTAGGCAGTATGCGCCGCACACTCATTATCGGCACCGCCATTCCTCTGGGCGTGCTGGTGACCTTTACCATCATGGCCGTCAATGGACTGACACTGAACATTATGACCTTAGGCGGTCTTGCTCTGGGACTGGGACTGCTTATTGATAGCACCATTGTTATGCTCGAAAACATTACTCGACATCAACACGAACGTGACTCGGAGGGTGAATACGCAGTTCTGGCCGCCGCCGAAGTCAACAGTCCAATTATCGCCTCGGCGGGCACCAACCTTGCCGCGATACTTCCTTTTCTATTTATCGGTGGTCTTACCGGTTTGTTGTTTCAGGAACTGATTATTACCATTTCATCCGCCATGCTGGCCGCTGTGGTTGTGGCACTGACGCTGGTGCCTGCGCTGGGTGCAAAAATTAAAGATGAAGGCCGACAGGGTTTTGCATTTATAAACAACTGGCTGCATGCGTTAAAAAATCATCACGCCAATCTCATTCATCATTGCATCAAACATTCATGGAAAACATTGTTGTTTTTTATCGCTATTCTTTTTCTTTCATTCTTTACTTTGATGCAAAGCGGCAGTTCAATGCTACCCGCCATGGATGATGGCCGCATCACCATTTATATTAGTGGTGACACTGACATTCAACTTGAAGACATCGACGTGACCACAGAGGCTATTGAAAACCTGTTGCTGGAACAGCCTGAGGTCAGCACCGTGTTTGCGCTTTCAGGTGGACGCATCTTTGGTCGTTCACAAACCATCACCCCCAACAAAAGCACACTGGTTGCGCAACTTGTACCGATCGGTGAACGTCAACTAAGTAGTCAGGCGTGGGTAGAAAAAATACAGCAGAAAATAAACAAACTCCAACTCACCGGTTACAAAATAAGAATGCGGGTAAGCGGAGTTCGAGGATTGCACTTTAGCAGCGGTGAAGATGATATCAGCTTACGAATTCAGGGCGATGATTTACAGATACTACAAAAATTAGGCGGTCTGGCTGTAGAAAAATTACAGTCCATTAAATCACTGCGAAATCTCACGCATACCTATGAAGAAAGCAGCGATGAAATAAAAGTCGTCATCGATCGTCAACGCGCTTCTGATCTGGGTATTCGTGCTGACCAGATAGGCCAGGCATTACGTATTGCCGTGGATGGCATCGTGGTATCGACTTACATTGAGGGTGACCGCGAATTCAACATCCGCCTGCGACTACCTGCCGGTGACATGTCGAATACTGAAGCACTACAAAATATTCTTATTAGTTTCCAGGATTCACAGGCAATACGATTAGGAGATGTCGCCAGCATCGAACATGGCCCCACACCCAGTGAAATCATGCACGATCAACAACAACGTATCGTTGAAATCAGCGCGTCTTTAAACGAAGGCGCCAGCCTCAGTGAAGTCACCGAAGAAATTGAAAAACAGATGCAGGATTTTGAATTGCCCGAAGGTTACGCTCTCTACGACAGCGGCAGTAACAAGATGTTACAAAGCGGACAAAAAGCAGGTATTCAAGTTTTGTTACTCGCTATCTTCTTGGTGTTTGCGGTCATGGCGATACATTATGAATCGCTAAGAAATCCTTTAATCATTATCAGTAGCGTACCTTTTGCCGCCATTGGTGTTGCATTTGGTCTGGGCTTATTCAACATGGCGATTTCCATGCCGGTCTGGTTAGGCCTGATCATGCTCGCAGGTATCGTGGTAAACAACGCCATCATGCTGGTCGAACAAATAGAAATTGAACGCGAGCATATCGCCGATGTTCATCAGGCCATTACACAGGCGGCGAGTTTACGGCTACGACCTATTCTCATGACTACGCTCACCACCGTCTTCGGTATGTTGCCGCTAGCCATCGGTTTAGGCGAAGGTTCAGAAATGTTGCAACCACTGGCTTTTGTCATTGTCTGGGGTCTGAGTTTTTCGATGTTAGTCAGTTTGATATTAATTCCCGCAATGTACCAATTATTCCACCTGAAAAACTAATCGTGCAGATTTCAACTTAAGCTTGTTCATCATAATTAAACGAACTATAAGTAGAGAAGAAAGTCACCCATAAAGACTATCCATCAGGACGCTGAAATGACAACAACAAGCAACGAACCTACTTTTCGAGAAAGTGTAGACTTGATGGTCGACAGAGCCATGGCCGTCATCGGTCTTGATGAAGGCACAACCACCGCAATCAAAGCCTGTAACTCAGTTTTACAGGTTCAATTTCCAGTAAAAATTCATGGAAAAATTGAAGTCTTCACTGGTTGGCGAGCAACCCACAGCGCTCATCGTCTACCATCAAAAGGTGGCATACGTTATGCCACCTATGCCTGTCAGGATGAAGTTGAAGCACTCGCGGCATTAATGACTTATAAATGTGCCATCGTCGACGTGCCTTTTGGTGGCTCGAAAGGTGCCTTGCTTATTGATCCATCTAAATATGAACGTGATGAAATGGAAATGATCACCCGTCGCTTTGCACATGAACTGATTCGCAAAGGTTTTCTCAGTCCATCGACTAATGTACCTGCGCCCGATGTGGGTACCGGCCAAAGAGAAATGGCCTGGATTGCTGATACTTATAAACACCTTCATCCTGAAGACATTAATTATATTGCATGTGTAACTGGCAAACCTTTACATCATGGTGGCATTCAGGGCCGTGTTGAAGCCACCGGGCGCGGGGTGCAATATGCCCTGCGTGAATTTTTCAGATATCCTGAAGATGTTAAATCAGCCAATATGACTGGATTCCTACAGGGCAAAACATGTGTCATTCAAGGTCTTGGCAATGTTGGTTATCATGCTGCAAAATTTCTCAGCGAAGAAGATGCCGTCATCATCACCGCTGTTATCGAACGTGATGGCGCGTTGATTAATGACAAAGGCATTAATATCGAAGACTTACATCAACACATTAATGATCACGGTTCGATTAGTAATTTCCCTGGTGCAACACTCGAAGAAAACGGTTCTGCCGTACTCGAAAAAGAGTGCGACATTCTCATCCCTGCTGCATTAGAAAGTCAGATCACGTTGGAAAACGCTGATCGTATTCAGGCCAAACTCATTGTTGAAGCGGCTAATGGTCCCATCACTTATGGTGCTGATGAAATACTCAACAAAAAAGGCATCATAATTATTCCGGATGCCTACGCCAATGCGGGTGGTGTTACTGTCTCCTACTTCGAATGGATTAGAAATATTTCACACATTCGAATGGGACGCATGCAAAAACGTCACGATGAAACTCAGGGTTTGCAAATGGCATCCATGCTGGAAGAACTCACCGGCTCCAAGATCTCAGAAAATCTGAAAAAATCTGTGGCTCACGGTGCTGATGAATTAGATCTGGTACGTTCAGGTTTAGATGACACTATGCGTACCGCCTATCAGCAAATTCGTGAGACGCTCATGGAAAATGAAAATATCAAGGATTTGCGCACCGCCAGCTACGTCACCTCCATTAACAAAATTGCCCGCTCCTATCTGGATATTGGTATTTACTAAAATTAAATCCGCGGATATCCCTATAGCGTGATGTCACAACGGACGTGACCAGTTAGAATCACGCCCATGCTTCAATTTAAAAATCTCAGCCTGCGTCGCGGGCTCAAACTCCTGTTCGAACAAGCCAGTTTTCAGGTGCATCCCGGGCAAAAAGTCGGTATCACTGGCGCTAATGGCACGGGCAAGTCCAGCCTGTTTGCTTTGATACTTGATAGCCTGCACGCCGATGAAGGCGATTGCCTTTATCCCAAAGACTGGGTGATCGCACACGTTGCGCAGGAAACACCCGCTGACGAACGCCCTGCTATTGAATATGTACTGGATGGTGATGCTGAATTACGCGAGGTGGAAAGTGCTTTGGCTAAAGCCGAAGCAGATAACGATGGAATAAAACTCGCTACCCTGCACACCCATTTCGACAACATTCGCGGCTACACTGCACGCAGCCGTGCCGGTCAACTGTTGCATGGTCTGGGTTTTAAAGTGGGCGACGAGGATCGAAGTGTCAACGAATATTCAGGCGGTTGGCGCATGCGTCTTAATCTGGCCAAAGCTTTGATGTGCCGCTCTGACCTGTTATTACTCGACGAGCCCACCAATCATCTCGATCTCGATGCGGTTATCTGGCTGGAAACCTGGTTAACTTCCTATGCAGGTACATTGTTATTAATTTCACACGACCGTGACTTTCTTAACAACGTCGCCAGTCACATCGCCCATATCGAACATCAACGCGTCACACTTTACACCGGCAACTACAGTGCCTTCGAACGAATTCGTGCTGAACATTTAGCCAATCAACAGGCCGGTTATGAAAAGCAACAACGCGAAATCAAACATATGCAATCTTATGTTGAACGTTTCCGCGCACAGGCAACCAAAGCCCGTCAGGCACAAAGTCGATTGAAAGCCCTGGAACGCATGGAAGAAATCGCACCGGCGCATATTGATACACCGTTCCACTTTTCATTGTTAGAACCTGAAAAAAAGCCGAACACTTTACTGCGACTCAATGAAGTATCCGCAGGGTATGGCGAAAGCAGTATTATTAAAGACGTTGATATGATGATCACTCCCGGTGATCGTATTGGTTTGCTTGGCCCTAACGGTGCGGGTAAATCGACGCTGAACAAATTACTCGCTGGCTCATCACTGGATGACTCCATCAAAATCCATCATGGTGATCGTGAAGTTGGCAAGGAAACAAAAAT
>JBEQLM010000060.1:0-8412 GCA_040325975.1 Gammaproteobacteria bacterium
GTAAGCGGTCAAACAACGCTGATAGATGGACGTACTGGTGAGAAGTTTGATCGCCCGGTAACCATTGGTTATAAATACATGCTCAAACTCAACCATTTGGTGGATGACAAGATGCATGCGCGTTCAACCGGCCCATACAGTCTGGTGACGCAACAGCCGCTGGGTGGTAAAGCTCAGTTTGGTGGTCAGCGCTTCGGTGAAATGGAAGTGTGGGCATTGGAAGCATATGGCGCTTCCTACACCTTGCAGGAAATGTTGACTGTTAAATCAGACGACGTGGCCGGCCGTAACAAGATGTACAAGAACATCGTAGATGGTGATCATCGTATGGAACCTGGTATGCCTGAGTCGTTTAATGTATTGCTGAAAGAGATTCGTGCTTTGGCAATCAATATTGAATTGGCGCAGGAAAAATCATAGTGTTCAGTTTTATGCTGAAACAGGTTATCCACATTAATAAGATTAGACGTTAGGAGTCAGGGCATTGAAAGATCTACTCAAGCTCATAAAGCAGCAGGGTCAAGATGAAGATTTTGACGTAATTAAAATCAGTCTTGCATCACCTCAACAAATCCAGTCATGGTCATTTGGTGAAGTAAAAAAACCAGAGACCATTAACTACCGTACCTTTAAGCCGGAACGTGATGGTTTGTTTTGCGCCAAGATTTTTGGCCCGGTAAAAGATTACGAATGTTTATGCGGTAAGTACAAACGCCTCAAACATCGTGGTGTAGTTTGTGAGAAATGTGGCGTTGAGGTAACTCAATCCAAAGTACGTCGTGATCGCATGGGTCATATCGATCTGGCGAGTCCGGTTGCTCACATCTGGTTCCTGAAATCACTACCTTCGCGTATTGGTTTGTTACTCGATATGACCTTGCGTGAAATTGAACGCATTCTTTACTTCGAGGCATTTGTGGTGGTTGATCCTGGTCTGACGACTATGGAAAAAGGTCAGCTGCTGACTGATGATACTTATCTTGAAGCCATTGAAGAGCATGGTGATGAATTTGATGCGCGCATGGGTGCAGAAGCGATTCTTGAATTGCTTAATCAAATCAATCTCGATCAGGAAAGAATACAAATTCGTGAAGACATGGGTGCGACCAAGTCTGAGACAAAGCTGAAGCGTTTAGCTAAACGTCTGAAACTGGTTGAATCATTCATTGCTTCAGGTAATCGTCCAGAGTGGATGATTATGACTGTATTGCCAGTGCTTCCACCCGATCTACGTCCCCTGGTTCCTCTGGATGGCGGTCGTTTCGCGACTTCTGATTTGAATGACCTGTATCGTCGCGTTATCAATCGTAATAATCGTCTACGCCGTCTGCTTGAGTTATATGCGCCAGACATTATCGTGCGTAATGAGAAACGTATGCTGCAGGAATCTGTTGATGCGCTGCTTGATAACGGACGTCGTGGTCGTGCGATTACCGGCACTAACAAACGTCCGCTGAAATCTCTGGCTGACATGATTAAAGGTAAGGGTGGTCGATTCCGTCAAAACTTACTGGGTAAACGTGTTGATTACTCTGGTCGTTCAGTAATCGTGGTTGGCCCTACGCTGAAATTGCATCAGTGTGGTTTGCCTAAGAAAATGTCACTTGAACTATTCAAGCCATTTGTCTTTAATAAATTGTTGCGTCGTGGTTTAGCGACAACCATTAAAGCGGCTAAGAAGTTAGTTGAAAAAGAAGGCGCCGAAGTTTGGGATATTCTTGAAGAAGTTATCCGTGAACATCCAGTCATGCTTAACCGTGCTCCAACTTTGCATAGATTAGGTATTCAAGCTTTTGAGCCGGTATTAATTGAAGGTAAAGCGATTCAGTTGCATCCATTAGTTTGTACTGCATATAACGCTGACTTTGACGGTGACCAAATGGCAGTGCATGTGCCATTGACTTTAGAAGCTCAATTAGAATCGCGAGCTTTGATGATGTCGACAAATAATATCTTGTCACCTGCTTCAGGTGAGCCAGTTATTGTGCCATCACAGGATATTATCCTTGGTCTTTATTACATGACTCGCGAGGCGATTAATGTAGAAGGCGAAGGCATGGTATTTGCTGATGTCGATGAAGTGCACCGTGCTTACGATAATGGCTTTGCACATCTGCAAGCTAAAGTAAAAGCTCGTGTTAAAGAAGTTGTTTACGACGAAGAAGGTAATCTGCAGGAGCGTACTGTTATTGTTGATACCACAGTGGGTCGTGCGCTGTTATCGGAAATAGTACCTGCTGGTCTGCCTTTCTCCTCGGTTAATCAGGTGCTCGGTAAGAAAACAATCTCCAATCTGATTAATATGTGTTATCGCCAGGTTGGTCTGAAAGAAACGGTTATATTTGCTGATCAGCTGATGTATACGGGTTTCCGTTATTCAACCAAGTCGGGTGTTTCTATTTGCATTAACGACATGGTGATTCCTGATGAAAAATCAGGCATCCTTGATGCAGCTGAAAGCGAAGTTAAAGAAATTCAGAACCAGTACACCTCAGGTCTTGTCACCAATGGTGAGCGCTACAATAAAGTGGTTGATATCTGGTCGCACGCCAATGAGGCGGTTGCAAAAGCCATGATGGATAAGCTCAGCGCAGAAGATGTTGTAGATGCTGAAGGTAATACTGTTTCGCAACTGTCATTTAACAATATTTATATGATGGCCGATTCTGGTGCTCGTGGTTCAGCTGCTCAGATTCGTCAGCTGGCTGGTATGCGTGGTCTGATGGCTAAACCAGATGGCTCTATTATTGAAACGCCGATTACAGCTAATTTCCGAGAAGGTCTGAACGTATTACAGTACTTTATCTCTACGCATGGTGCTCGTAAAGGTCTAGCGGATACCGCTTTGAAGACAGCTAACTCAGGTTACCTGACTCGTCGTCTGGTTGATGTTGCGCAGGACATGGTTGTACTCAATCATGATTGTGGTACTAACAACGGTAGAGCGATGCAGTCAATTATTGAAGGTGGTGACGTAGTCATGGCTTTGAGTGAGTTGGCACTGGGTCGTGTTATTGCTGAAGACGTAATACCTCGTGATGGTGGCAAAGCAGTTATTCCTGCGGGCACCTTACTTGATGAGCAATGGGTGGAGCGTTTTGACGAGCTTGGTGTTGACGAAGTTAAAGTTAGAACAGTAAGTACCTGTGAAAACAGGCATGGCGTTTGCTCTATGTGTTACGGCCGTGATCTTGCTCGTGGTCACCTTGTTAATAAAGGTGAGGCTGTTGGTGTTATCGCAGCGCAATCCATTGGTGAGCCAGGTACACAGTTAACCATGCGTACCTTCCATATTGGTGGTGCGGCGAGTCGTTCTGCGGCAGCGAATAATATTTCAGTTAAGAATAAAGGTAAGATTCGCCTGCATCATATCAATGTAGTAGAAAATTCTACGGGTCATTTGGTGGCGGTATCTCGTTCTGGTGAGCTGGGTGTTGTCGATGAGAATAACCGTGAGCGTGAGCGTTATAAAATCCCTTACGGCGCGGTAATTTCCGTGGCTGAAGATGGTGATGTAGAAGCCGGTCAGATTGTTGCAACCTGGGATCCGCATACCCATCCAATTATTACTGAAGTGAAGGGTAAGGTTAGACTTACCGAATTCGCTGATGGTGTCAGTGTACAGAAAGAAATGGATGAGATTACTGGTTTGTCATCTGTCGTAGTTATGGATCCTAAACAGCGTCCATCTGCGGGTAAAGACATGCGTCCTCTGATTACACTGGTCGATGATAAGGGTGAAGAATTATGTATTGCAGGTAGTGAGCAATCTGCTCGTTACTTCCTGCCATCTGGTGCCATTATTAATATTAAAGATGGTGATGATGTTGCCATTGGTGATGTTATTTCACGTATTCCTCAGGAATCCAGTAAGACTCGTGATATCACCGGTGGTCTGCCACGTGTTGCTGATTTATTTGAAGCACGTAAGCCAAAAGAGCCTGCGATTATGGCTGAAGGCTCAGGTGTTGTTAGTTTTGGTAAGGAAACCAAGGGTAAGCAGCGTTTTGTAATCACTCAGGATAATAATGAAGCGATTGAGAGCCTGATTCCTAAATGGCGTCATATCAATGTGTTCGAAGGTGAGCGTGTTGAGGTTGGTGAGGTGATTGCTGACGGTGAGTTGAATCCGCATGATATTCTGCGCTGGCGTGGTTCGGATGCCCTAGCGACTTATCTGGTGAATGAAATCCAGGACGTATATCGTTTGCAGGGTGTGAAGATTAATGACAAGCACATCGAAGTCATAATTCGTCAGATGCTGCGTAAGTGTGAAGTTCTTGATGGTCATGATTCACGCTACCTTAAGGGTGAAATCATTGAGCGTTCCAGTATTGCTGAAGAATCGGAAACGTTAACCACCGAGGGTAAACGCCCTGCAGATGTTCAGCCGATTCTTTTGGGTATTACCAAAGGATCGCTAGTAACAGAGTCCTTTATCTCTGCGGCTTCCTTCCAGGAAACAACGCGTGTATTGACCGAAGCAGCCGTTCGCGGCAGTAGTGATTCATTGCGCGGTCTGAAAGAGAATGTCATCGTGGGTCGTCTGATACCAGCAGGTACCGGTATGGCTTCTCATGAAGAGCGTCGTAATCGTCGTACTGCAGCATTAGAAGCGGCTTTCCTTTCTGAAGAAGAAATGGCAGCCGAATCTGTGGCAGTAGAAGAGGTTAGCGAAAAAAATCCCGAAGAAGTCTCGGCTGAAGTGATTGAAAGTACTGCATCTGATAGTAAAGAGGTAGAACCTCAGCAAGATGCATAAGCAGTAGAGTGTTTTTACCGCTACATAAGCGCTGAGAACATTTTTTGCTAGTAATCAAGGTAGGGTTTTATGTCTACATCACTTGACAGGTTTGAGTGATGAGCATAGAATTTCGCCTCCGTCGACAGGCCCATTGGGTCTGTCGTTTATTTTGAGCTTGTAGGAATCATCCTCAAACGCCCGTCTGATTGGGTTTTAAAGAAGGTATTAGATGACAACGATCAACCAATTGGTGAGAAACCCGCGTCAGAGTAAGGTCGCAAAAAGTAATGTGCCCGCACTTGAGGCATGTCCACAACGACGTGGTGTGTGTACCCGTGTGTATACCACAACGCCTAAAAAACCTAACTCGGCAATGCGTAAAGTTGCTCGTGTACGTTTAACTAACGGCTTTGAAGTAACCAGCTATATCGGCGGCGAAGGTCATAACTTACAGGAGCATTCCGTGGTGCTAATTCGCGGTGGTCGTGTAAAGGATTTGCCTGGTGTTCGTTACCACGTTGTTCGCGGTAGTCTTGATACGCAAGGTGTTGATAGTCGTAAACAAGGTCGTTCCAAGTACGGTACCAAGAGGCCTAAGGGTTAATATTCATGTCTAGAAGAAGAGAAATCCCCAAGCGTATTGTCCTTCCTGATCCTAAATTCGGAAGTCTACAGATAGCTAAATTTGTCAACATGATTATGAGAGGCGGTAAAAAATCTACTGCGGAATCAATCATGTATAAGGCGCTTGATCGTATTACTGAAAAAGCGGATGGTGAGGCAACAGAAGTAATGGAGCAAGCTCTGGAAAATGTTAAGCCAATGGTTGAGGTTAAATCTCGCCGCGTCGGTGGTGCAACTTACCAGGTGCCAGTTGAAGTTCGTCCCGATCGTCGTGTAGCTCTGGCTATGCGTTGGATTATTGAAGCAGCGCGTAAGCGTGGCGAGAAGTCCATGCAGCTGAAATTAGCTGGTGAGTTAATGGATGCTTCTGAGAACCGCGGTTCTGCGGTTAAAAAACGCGAAGATACACATCGTATGGCTGAGGCTAATAAGGCATTTGCTCACTTCCGTTGGTAGTGGTTGGATAGCAGGCCTGAGTAGTGGCGCGCACCACACCTATTGATCGTTACCGAAATATCGGCATCATGGCTCACATTGATGCAGGTAAAACAACGACAACGGAGCGCATACTTTTTTACACCGGTATTTCGCACAAGATAGGCGAAGTGCACGATGGTGCTGCCACCATGGACTGGATGGAGCAGGAGCAGGAGCGAGGGATTACTATCACTTCTGCGGCGACCACTTGTTTTTGGAGTGGTATGAATAAACAGTACCAGCAGCACCGTATCAATATTATTGATACACCGGGGCACGTTGATTTCACCATTGAGGTAGAGCGTTCCCTGCGAGTTCTTGATGGTGCCTGTGCTGTCTTTTGTGCTGTTGGTGGTGTTGAGCCGCAGTCAGAAACGGTTTGGCGTCAGGCTAATAAATATGCAGTTCCGAGAATGGTCTTTGTTAATAAGATGGATCGTGTCGGTGCTGATTTTCTGCGCGTTGTTGATCAGATAAAGAGTCGTCTGGGTTCAACTCCAGTTGCTATGCAAGTGGCTATTGGTGCAGAAGAAGATTTTGAAGGTGTGGTTGATCTCATAAAGATGAAGGCAATTCGTTGGAGTGAGGAGAACATGGGTTCAAATTTTTCTGAAGGCGAGATTCCTGAAGATTTATTGGAGTTGTGCCAGGAAAAGCGTGAGCAAATGCTGGAAGCTGCAGCAGAGGCTAATGAAGAATTGATGGATAAGTATCTGGAGCAAGGAGATTTAGCGCCGGAAGATATTAAGCGGGGTATCAGGATACGTACTCTGGCTAATGAGATTGTGCCAGCGTTCTGTGGTTCTGCTTTTAAGAACAAGGGTGTGCAGGCGATGCTGGATGCGGTGGTTGATTACATGCCGTCACCGATTGATGTGCCAGCAATTGAAGGTATTCTTGAAGACGGGTCTGTAGGAAGACGATCTTCTTCTGACGATGAGCCGTTTGCGGCTTTGGGTTTTAAAATTGCAACTGACTCGTTTGTTGGTAGCCTGACGTTTTTTAGAGTTTATTCGGGCGTGCTCAAAACTGGTGATGCTGTTTATAACCCGGTTAAAGGTAAAAAAGAGCGTGTTGGTAGAATTGTGCAAATGCACGCCAACAGTCGTGAAGAGGTTAAAGAGGTTCGTGCAGGTGATATTGCTGCAGCTATCGGCCTTAAGGATGTTACAACAGGCGATACTCTGTGTGACGTCAACAAAGTTATAACGCTAGAGCGTATGGAGTTCCCGGAACCGGTTATCTCGGTAGCGGTAGAACCCAGGACTCAGGCGGATCAGGAGAAGATGAGTATTGCGCTAGGTAAGCTAGCCCATGAAGATCCATCTTTTCGTGTTCAGACTGACGAAGAGTCGGGGCAGACGATCATTTCAGGCATGGGTGAATTGCATCTGGAAATTATCGTCGAACGTATGAAGCGTGAATTTAGCGTTGATGCCAATGTTGGTAATCCGCAAGTTGCCTATCGTGAATGTTTGCGTAAGACGGTTGAACAGGAAACAAAGTTCGTTCGTCAATCTGGAGGGCGCGGTCAGTACGCTCATATTTATTTGCGTGTTGAACCATTAGAGCCGGGTTCTGGTTACGAGTTTGTTAGTGAGATAGTTGGTGGTGCAGTACCTAAGGAATTTATTCCTGCTGTTGGCAAAGGTGTGCAGGATCAAATGAGAAACGGTGTTGTTGCGGGTTACCCAATCGAAGATGTCAGGGTGACTTTATATGACGGCTCTTATCATGATGTTGATTCCAATGAAATGGCGTTCAAGATTGCGGGTTCAATGGGGTTTAGGGATGCGGCGCTAAAAGCTGATCCGACCATTCTTGAGCCAATGATGAAGATTGAAGTGGTTACGCCTGAAGATCATATGGGCGATGTTATGGGTGATTTGAATCGCCGACGTGGCATTATAAGTGGTATGGAAGATGCGCCTGCTGGAAAAATTATACGAGCAGATGTACCTTTATCGGAGATGTTTGGGTATTCAACATCGCTACGTTCCGCGACCCAGGGTCGTGCAACCTATTCAATGGAATTTGAAAAATACGCTGAAGCGCCAGGTAAGATTACTGACGCGATAGTTAATACAAGAAGAGGCTAGTGCCGGATGTCCGGGACTGGAATTTAAGTACGAAGGTAATTAGCAATGTCTAAAGAAAAATTCGAAAGAAACAAGCCCCATGTAAACGTCGGCACAATTGGTCACGTGGATCATGGTAAAACAACACTGACCGCTGCTTTGACAAAAGTAATGGCTGAAGCCCAGGGTGGCGAAGTCAAAGCGTTTGATCAAATTGATAATGCTCCAGAAGAGCGCGCACGTGGTATTACCATCGCGACCTCGCACGTAGAGTACGAAAGCGAAAACCGTCACTACGCACACGTAGATTGCCCGGGCCATGCTGATTACGTTAAAAACATGATTACCGGTGCAGCCCAAATGGACGGCGCAATCCTGGTATGTTCAGCTGCAGACGGCCCAATGCCACAAACCCGTGAGCACATCCTGCTATCACGTCAGGTTGGTGTACCTTACATTCTTGTTTACATGAACAAGGCTGACATGGTT
>JBEQLM010000061.1:0-8381 GCA_040325975.1 Gammaproteobacteria bacterium
CCGCATCCGGTCATGCTGGGTTTTGTTAATGGTTTGGCGATTGTTATCTTCCTCGCTCAAATACCGCATTTTCAGATTCCAAATAGTGGTGGTCAATGGATGGCGGGCAACGAGCTAATGATCTTTGCTGGTCTTATCCTGCTAACCATGGTGATTATTCATTTTTTGCCAAAACTGACTTCAGCTATTCCTTCATCATTAGCCGCAATCATCGTGGTCACATTATTAGTGATCGGTCTCGATATGAATACCAACACGGTGGGTGATTTAGCATCCATTCAGGGTGGCTTCCCTACGTTCCATATTCCAGCCGTGTCTTTCAGTATGGAAACATTAAAAATTATTTTTCCCTATGCCATTATTCTTGCTGCCGTGGGTTTGATTGAATCATTATTAACAATGACCTTGATTGATGACATTACCGGCACACGTGGTCGTGGCAACCGTGAATGTATAGGCCAGGGCATTGCCAATACCACCACTGGCTTTTTCGGTGGCATGGGTGGTTGTGCCATGATCGGCCAGAGTATGATCAATGTGAACTCAGGTGGTCATCAACGTTTATCAGGCATAGCAGCGGCTTTATTCCTGTTGATGTTTATCATGTTTGCTTCAGGTTTGATTGAAATGATTCCAATGGCCGCACTGGTCGGTGTTATGTTCATCGTTGTCATGGGCACGTTTGAATGGTCCAGTCTTCGCATCATGGGCAAAATTCCAAAAACCGATGCCTTTGTTTTAATCCTGGTATCGGGCGTGACTGTATTCACCGACCTTGCCGTTGCCGTTGTCGTCGGTGTTATTGTCTCAGCCTTATTTTTTGCCTGGGAACATGCCAGCCACATCAATGTTAAAAGTTATGATGCTGAAAATGGCTCACGTGTTTATGAGTTAAATGGCCCGCTGTTTTTTGGATCAGTACAAAACTTTCTCGAGTTGTTTAATCCTGCCGAAGATCCAGATGATGTCATCATTGAATTTCAAAATTCACGCGTCGCCGATCACTCAGCCATTGAAGCGATTGATAACCTGGCGGAGAAATACATCAAGGCGGGTAAAACACTTCATCTACGTCACCTCAGTCCGGAATGTACCGAACTGCTAACTAAAGCTGGTGATCTGGTCGAAGTCAACATGCTGGAAGATCCGAAATACCATGTGGCAGACGATAAATTATCCTGATCTCAGTTTCTGACTTCAACAGAAGTATTCTGAAATGAAAATATGGATAGATGCCGATGCGTGCCCGGTGGTGATAAAAGAAATTTTATTTAAAGCCGCAACACGCACTAGCGTATTGGTAACACTCGTTGCCAATCAATATATAAAAATACCACCGTCGCCCAACATTAAATTTATTCATGTCGCCTCAGGTTTTGATGTTGCTGACAATGAAATCGTTAAACGGCTGGATGCCGGTGATCTTGTTATCACCAGCGACATACCTTTAGCCGCTGATGCAATAGAGAAGGGCGGCTACGCTCTCAGCCCCCGTGGTGAACTCTATACCGTAGACAACATCCGAGCACGTTTGAACATGCGAGATTTTATGGAATCGCTACGTTCAAGCGGCGTTGATACCGGCGGCCCGCCAGCGCTAAATCAAACTGATCGAAAAGCCTTTGCCAACCAGCTGGATAAGCTGTTAACCAAATATATTTGAAGCATTTGTTAAGCAAAAGCACATTAAGTATGTTTCGTAACTTATTGTATTGAGTGCTAAATATTGTCGAACTTAAGAATATTCTTTAAGTAAAAAACCGGTGTCCATGAATATATTTGAGGGTCAAAAAACTGAATTTTCCACAGATGAACGCGGATAAACGCAGATATCAGTCATGCAAATGGAACTTTTGATCATTAAATGTCTTCGCATGGTAGACATTTTTCAGCCAGCAAGCAGTTTTAATAATAATTTTTACTTAGGGTTATCCGCGTTCATCTATGGATATTTGTTTGTTTTTAAATATTATTTTGTCGGGATATGCCAAAACCATAAGGGCCCCTTTACGATTTTTTTTGCCACACAGTTTCAGCCAGGCACTAACACTAAAAATACCACGCCAACTGCACGTACAAACTTAAATCAGTACTGAGTTTTTTGCCAGCTAGCCCAGAATCAATACCTCCGAATTCGGTGCCAGACTCTCCGCTGGGAACATTCAATGCGGCCTGTACCTGCCAGTTCTGTTTTAGATCGTATGTGCTAACTAGTTGCGTCAAAAATGAGTGGTCATTGATATTAACAAATACATTGGGCGTTAAGATCCATAGCGGTGATATTTCAATCAGTGCGGATGCCGCAATATATTGTCGACCAAGCGTAAATAGTTCACCACGAATAAAACGTTCGACCAGTTCGGGATTAGCAGCAAGTGCCGCCGGGCTATAGTCACCATTAGCCAGGCCGAAACCGTTATAAAAATATTCGAGAATACCGCTGACATTATGACCCCAGCTCATCCATGAGTAAGACAGGCTGGTCACCAGACTGGTAATATTTTTTGTTTGTGTATCGGTTAACGTGACGTCGCCACGCCAGACGGCACCTCCAACGTTGGCAATACCACCAATACCAACAATGGTGTCATTGTAGTGCTCGGCCAGTAACAAATCATATTCATTTTCGCCAGCAAAGCCGTGATACTTGGCGGCAATCGAATCGACTTCATTATCCACCTTACCGCTAGCATCTCGCCGAACAACCCAGACGGCCTGCAGGTCGTCACCGCTTTGTCGTAAATACTGACCATACACCATGTCGTCACCGACCTTGTATTCATTATCGACCGACGCGGGGTCAAACGGATTAAAAAAATCCATAGCTGAATAGATGAGACCATTACCCCAACTCACCGCCTGACGACCAATACGGACAACGGCTTTTGAACTGGTGATATTGAGATACAGTCGATCCAGTCGATGGCTGAGAACGCTGTTGTTATCCTGCGACAATACATGCGTCAAATCGAACAGGCGCTTATCATCATTCGGCGCTGCATTCTGCGTTAACAACTGCGCAGGTAAACTATTGGCGAGTCTGATGCCGTCACCGTACTGTGCAATTAGCTGGTAATCGCTAACGATCTGAAAGCCATTTGTTTTCCAGTCAAACTTCAGTCGTAAATCGCCGCTCTGGTCGACAGCCGGTGTGTCCACATAATCAAGAAACAGACTGTCATCGGGAAAGGTGGTGAGCAGAGATCGGTACTTTAAATGTCCACCGTTGAAAGAGGGGGTGTCGGCCATAACCGGCGCATTCAGTGCGAACGCCAATAGACATGTCATAACAAGCAATTTTATTGGGTGAATCATTTGTCTTTGATTCATCAGGCCTCGCTCAAATCCTGTTGTTGGATTTCATCACTGATAATTTTACCGTCCTGCATTTTGATCAGGCGTTTTGCATATTTCATTACACGTACATCGTGGGTGGCGATGACGAAAGTAATATTGTGGTGCTGGTTGAGTTCAACAAATAAACTCATCAGATGTGATGATGCAACGGAATCGAGATTGGCCGTGGGTTCATCGGCCAGTACCAAAGTTGGCTGGCTGACAATGGCGCGTGCCACGGCAACGCGTTGTTGTTGTCCACCAGAGAGATGTGCCGGTCGTCGATTCTCCATGCCTTCGAGTCCCACTTCCTTAAGAATTTTATGCGATCGAGTTGAACGCTCCTGTGCCGACGTGCCGCGCACCTGCATAATGAACTCAACATTTTCACGCGCCGTTAGCACCGGTATCAGATTATAAGACTGAAACACAAATCCAATATTATTCAGCCGCATATCAGCCAGCTCTCCTTTGGCGAGTTTTTCGATCTCATTTTCGCCGACAAAAATTTGTCCACTATCGGGTGTATCGAGTCCACCCATGGCATTGAGCAATGTGGTTTTACCAGAGCCGGAGGGACCTGAAAGACAGACAAAATCACCTTCATCAATTTCGATGGAAACATTATCCAGTCCGGTAATAATTTCATCACCCTGCTGGAAAGTTTTGCACAGATCCTTGCAGACAATAGAGGTCATAGCGTGTTACCTGTTCTAATTTTAATGTTTAATCGCTGGTTCATAAAATTGCGGTCATAGTCTCTATCTAACTATGTTTACCTAATGCTTCAACAGGGTCGAAACTGGCTGCGTGCCAGGCCGGCAGAATACTGGTCAGCAAGCCGAGGATAATGACGATGACATTGGCGAGCAGCACGTCATTTAGTTTCAATGCAGGGTACAGCACACTACTACTGCCCATCATTTCCATACCTTTGGCGACCACGGAAACATCGATACCATCTTGCAATGGCAGAATCGTGCTAACGGCCAGGACGTTACCCAGCAATAAACCAATCAATAATAACAGCAGGGATTCCATCAGGATCTGGTACAAAATCATACTCGGGCGCATGCCTAAGGCCTGCATCAGGCCGATTTCACGTATACGTTCAAACACCGCCATGATCAGCGTGTTAACCAGGCCGAACGACAATGCAAGAAAGATAATAATGACCCAGACCAGTACAAAACCATCCATCATCGTCATCATGGTGCCGAGGTAAGTGTCCACCTCGTACCAGGGCAAGATTTGCAGATTTACATCCACGGCTTTTTTGATTTCCTGATACCAGCTGTCAACATGACGATAGTCGTCGTTGGTGATGGCAATTTCCGATACCTGCTTATCCAGCTTGAGTAACTTCTGCACCGTTGCAAGACCGGCATAAATATTGATTTCTTCCAGGCTGGCTATTTTGGCTTTGTAGATACCAACAATACGGAAGCCACGATCGGCGATATTATTATCGGGATCCTGACTCATCACCACGACACGTTTACCGAGACGAGTCTCAAGTCGCTCCGCCATTTTGGCACCAATGATTAAACCGGTATCACTGCTATCTTTGAGAAAACGGCCTTCAATAATACTGTCCCTGTCAAAACCAATCTGTGATTCACTCTCGGGTTCTATGCCAATTAAGCTAATGCCGCGGCTGTCGCGTTCGCTCGATATCACCGCTGGTACGCGTACACGACTTGTCCATACTTTTACATTGGCTAACTTCAGCGCCTTTAATAATTTGGTATCAGGCTCGGCAATGCTGTTATTAATACTGGGATCATCACGATATTCAGGATGATGAATCTGCACCTCACCCGGTAAGTTACGTATGCCGTTGAGTAACATGTCATCGACCATGCCACGCATCAATGCGGTCATAAAAATCATTGCCCAGACACCGACAGTGATTGCCGCCAACATGATCAGTGTGCGACGGTGATTACGCCACAGGTTGCGCCAGGCCAGGGTAAATATAATGTTAAAAGATGTTATTTTCATACCGCCTTCATCGCGCTAACGGGCTGCAGAAAAAATAACCTGAGTGCTGGGTAGATGGCGGCTATCAGGCTGAACAAAAACACAATGCCGGGCCCCAGCGAAAGCGATAACAGTGACAGGCTGGGATACATCTTACCCGGCAGGTTAAAACGCTCCGCCATTTCTTCCATGCCCGGATAAGAAAAACCGACGATACTGAGATAATAGGAAAGTGCAGCGCCCAGCATCACGCCAATGACCAGACCAAGCGATGACATAAGGAATGTTTCAGTCATGATCAAAGCGCTGATACGAGCAGGTTTAACACCCAGCGCCATCATGGTGCCAAACTCACGGGTACGCTCCAGCACCGACATCAACTGGGTATTCAGTACACTGAAAGCGACCAGTATGATAAGCACGCCGTACATAAACCAGGCACTGGCCATATCGGCCTGAATAGCCTGTTTTAGACCGGGCTGTAATTTTTCCCAGTTGAGTACCACCAGCTTGTCATCACCAGCAATAATATTATCTATCTTATCTTTCAATTCTGGAACCAGAGTGAGATCTTTGGCATTAATAACAATGTTATGTCCCTGCTGCCCCATAGCAAACAAAGACTGAAAATAGCCCAAAGGCAGTTGCGCCATTGAGCGGTCTATATCGACATTACCCGAGTTAAAGATACCAGTGATCACAACCACACCAGCGGCAAACGAACCATCGCGGCCACCACCAAGCAGGGTCAGTTCATCGCCGACCTTAACGCGCAGATTGCGCGCCAGTACACTGCCGATAATAATTTCCTGCGCATTAATATCGCTGAAATATTTTCCCACTTTAATAAGGCCGGGCAAGCTCGACACATTCGGTTCGTATTTCGGTTCAACGCCAATAATCTGTAAGCCGTAAGAGCGTTGCTCACTGGATGTCATGGCAAAGGCAACAGCACGTGCCGCAATTCGGTCGCTGGCCAGCTTTTCTCGCAGATCATTGGCCAGCGTAATAACACCATCAAAACTGTGACGAATTTTTGGGTCGTCATTATATTTCTGCTGCTGAATTTGCAGATGGCCGGTATAAGCTTTCAGCGTGTTGTCGATCATCATGCGGTAGCTACCGAACTGTAGCGAAATACTAAACACCAGCAACAGGTTGGAGAAAATCATCGCGCTAACAGTCAGCCAGGTGCGACGTTTATGTCGCCACAAATTTCGCCATGCCATGCGCAGGGTAATATTCACTGCCGTGGATTTCTCAGATTAGACAAAGTGAACAGACCCTCAGCCTGTGACAGATCGAACTGGATATTCTGCACCGACATTTCAGTCCATTCATCGGGGGCTTCCTGTTTACCCATACGAACAATACTGGCCACGGTTCGTCCAGAAAAGGTTTTAATTTCATGCGCCTTCATGGTTTTGATGAGAATACCATCCTGATCCCAGAACTGCTGTTCGAGCAGAATATGATCATCACGTACGGTGATAATTTCCTTGCCCCAGACAACGGCGGCATCTTCGTGTGGTATGGATTCAATCACGTACAAAGTGTGACCATCCTGTTGGCGAGTTTCGAGCAGCTTATGCTCATACTGATCAAGAATATCGGTGGATTTACTAACGTCATTATTAGAAAAATCGCTACCCATCCAGCTCTGACCCATCATCGAAGAGGGGATTTTAATAATACGATTAATCTTGGGCGAAAAACTCCACATGTTATCGCCTTTGATCAGCGTGCCATTACCGGCATCCTTCTTTGGTTCAGTCACGCGTACCAGTGAAGTTTTATCACCCTGAGTCCATGAACGCATCGACATGCTACGCTGCCAGTCAGGACGGTGAATGGTCATGGTCATTTCAGAATAAGAAGAAGTACCACGCCAGTGATCCATCGCTTGCCGAATCAGTTCACGTGGTTCGATATCGGTGGACAGAGCCAGTGGTGAAAAAAGACAGGCTAATAAAATCGGAATTAAGTGTTTCATTGTCATTTCCATGTAGACCATATCGGTTGTACTACAAAAAGATAAACTTGATTCAATTCACACAACTATAGTCTCATATGACAGTTGAGGTATAAACATTAAACTGTGTCCTACTTTTTACATCGGTGGTGCACTTTGGAGTTGAATTCGCCTATTGTTCGGCCGCAATAAAATGTTCAGGCACGCTGGTCTCGGTGAGCAGAAAAACTTCCAGACGGCAACAGCTGGCACAAGTCACTTCAGTCAGCTCAGCAGGCTCGGCTGCAATTAAATTTTCCATTGATAGTGTAGATTTATCGGGCATCAGGCTTTAGTTCCGCATAGGTCTCTGCAAAAGCTGCGATCGCTGTATCCAGATCTTTTTTGGTATGCGCCGCTGAAATTTGGGTGCGAATTCTTGCCTTGCCCCTGGCGACAACCGGGAAGAAGAATCCAATCGCATAGACGCCGCGTTCTAACAGCTTTTGGGACATTTTCTGGGCCAGCACAGCATCACCGAGCATTACTGGAATGATGGGGTGTTCACCATCAGCGATATCAAAGCCGGCATTTTTCATACCTTCGCGGAAGTAACGCGTGTTTTCCGCCAGACGATCGCGAAGTTCGGTTGAGGCTGTGAGCATCTCTAGCACCTTCAACGAGGCAGCACAGATTGATGGCGCGAGGGTGTTGGAAAAGAGATAAGGACGAGAGCGTTGACGCAACATGTCGATGATCTCTTTGCGGCCGGAGGTATAACCGCCGTTAGCACCGCCGAGCGCCTTGCCAAAGGTGCCGGTAATAATATCGACCCTGTCCATCACACCACAATACTCGTGGATACCGCGACCGGTTTTACCCATGAAGCCGACGGCGTGGCAGTCATCGTGGTGTACCATGGCATCGTACTGGTCGGCCAGATCACAGATTTTATCCAGCTGGGCGATGCTGCCATCCATGGAGAAAACGCCATCGGTGGTGATCAGAATACGGCGAGCACCACCGGCCTTTGCCTCTTTCAGTTTTTCCTCAAGATTGTCCATGTCGTTATTTTTGTAGCGAAAGCGCGCGGCCTTACACAGACGTATGC
>JBEQLM010000062.1:0-8361 GCA_040325975.1 Gammaproteobacteria bacterium
ATCATAGCTGTCGGTTCTGCGTTTTCACCTTCACCAACAAATGAAATCAGTGCGCTTTGCAAAGGCACCACCGAACTCAGAATTATTTTGATCTGATTATTGCCCATAGCTTGCGCATGGACCTTAACTTCAACATCGCCATTTTCAAGCGTGCATATGCCACTTTTATATCGACAATTTGACTTAGCGGCAAGCTTATAACTTTCCCCCTGAACAGCTACATGAGGCTTCTCTGAGACAATAAAATCAACGCCAAAATAAGCGATAACGGCCAAAGTAGGCGCGATAAACATGGCCATGATCAAGTGTTTATTCTTTAGAAATTGCATAAGATAATTCCGACAATTTGATTTTTTGGAATAATAGATAACACAATCTGAACTATACCTTACTGATTGTGAAAATGCGAAAAGCACGCAGACAGAACGTCTGCGTGCTTCTAACATATAAAGCCGTTTTTAGTGGCTATGCGCTAGGCTTGCGCCTGCAGGTACACGTATATCTTCAACCATATGCTGAATGTGCTCAGGTGGTTCCGGCGTAAACTTAGAAACAACGAATGCCACACTGAAATTCACTAATGCGCCAATCGCACCGAATGCATTTGGCTCAATACCCAGGAACCAGTTTGGTTTCATGTCACCCAGATATGAGGTGCTTGCAACAAACATAATACCCTTGTGCTGGAACACGTACAGTAACGTAATCGTAAGACCTGCGATCATACCGGCTATCGCACCTTCTTTGTTGATACGCTTACTGAATATGCCCATCATCAATGCTGGGAATATCGATGAAGCAGCAAGTCCGAATGCCAGCGCCACCGTCCCTGCGGCAAAGTCGGGCGGATTGAAACCGAAGTACCCCGCTACCCCTATGGCTCCGGCCATCGCTACTCGACTGGCAAGCAGTTCCTGTTTCTCGGTAATCTCAGGCTTAAACACCCCTTTCAAGAGATCATGCGAAATTGATGACGCTATCGCTAACAATAAACCGGCAGCAGTGGATAACGCGGCAGCAAGACCACCGGCAGCAACCAATGCAATCACCCAGTTTGGTAAGTTTGCGATTTCAGGATTAGCTAAGACCATGATGTCTCTATCAACTTTCACCATTTCGTTAGTGGCTTTATCGGCGGTATAACTAACCATGCCGTCACCGTTTTTATCTTCAAATTTCAACAGACCTGTTTTTTCCCAGTTCCTGAACCAGTCAGGACGTTCGTCATAAACAAGATTTTCACCGCTAGCTGGTTGAATCGTATTATGAAGATTTAACCTGGCCATCGCTGCTACCGCAGGTGCTGTTGTATAGAGAATAGTAATGAAGATTAATGCCCAGCCTGCTGAGACGCGTGCATCACTCACTTTTTTCACTGTGAAGAAACGAATGATGACATGCGGCAAGCCTGCAGTACCAATCATTAACGACAAGGTATAAACGAAAGTATTGAGTGGGCTTAACCGGGTTAATGTCGTGTACTCAGAAAAACCGAGTTCCGTCACCACCTGATCGAGTCGATCCAGTAGATAAGTATCTGTGCCAACCAGCATACTACCCAAACCTAATTGTGGAATAGGATTGCCAGTCAGGTTCAATGAGATAAATACTGCTGGAATGGTATAAGCAAAGATAAGTACCACGTACTGCGCGATCTGAGTATAAGTAATACCTTTCATACCACCGACGACGGCATAAATGAAAACGATACCCATACCAATAACCAAACCCATTTCATAACTCACTTCCAGGAAGCGGGAGAATGCCACACCGATACCTTTCATCTGTCCGATAACATATGTCACCGAGGCAACGATCAGGCAGATAACCGCAACAATGCGTGCCAGTTTTGAATAATAACGATCACCAATAAACTCTGGTACGGTGAATTTGCCGTATTTACGCAGATAAGGTGCCAGTAGCATCGCTAACAGCACATAGCCGCCTGTCCAGCCCATAAGGAAGACAGAACCGCCATAACCAAAAAAGGCAATCAAACCTGCCATTGAGATAAATGAAGCGGCTGACATCCAGTCGGCGGCTGTCGCCATACCGTTAGCAATCGGATGGATACCACCACCAGCAACGTAAAACTCACTGGTCGTACTCGCTCGTGCCCAAAAGGCGATGCCGATATAAATCGCAAACGTTATGCCGACGACGATAAATGTTAATGTTTGTAGTTCCATGATTTCCCCCTAATCGTGTAGATCGTATTTACGATCAAGTGCGGCCATACGACGCGCATAAATGAAAATTATGGCAACGAAGCCGTACATGGAACCCTGTTGGGCAAACCAGAACCCTAGTTTGTATCCACCAATACGAATGGTGTTTAATTCTTCGACAAATACAATGCCACATAGATATGAGATAACAAACCAGACACTCAGTAAAACCACCATCAATCTGATATTTTCTCGCCAATACGCTTTTCTTTTTTCTTGATCAATTTCAGCCATTTCAGCCTCCTAAATTTAGCAGTGTCTGAATTTAACAGGAGTCACGAATTTATAACCCACGACTTTAGTCTATAGCTAGACTAAGGTCTTAAGTCCACCTCCATTAATCGGTAAACTGGAATGCATTGTTAAACATGAAGATTGTAAACCGCAGACTTTACCTATAATCTTTAAAAAAAACGGAGCGGCCTTTTGTCACCAGTTACACTCATCTTAACCTTGACGGCCTATCTGGCACTTCTGTTCTGGATAGCACGGGTGGGCGACCGCCGCCGCTTTAATACCACAGGCTGGGTACGCCATCCATTAGTCTACACACTGGCTCTCGGTGTTTATTGCACCTCATGGACTTTTTACGGACTGGTCGGTACAGCCGCTTCACGGGGCTGGTACTACCTGCCAATCCTGCTCGGTCCGATTCTATTGTTCACACTGGGTTATCCCCTGCTACAACGTATTGCCACTATCAGCCGGCAGGAGCATATTCACTCCATCGCCGACTTTATTACCTCGCGTTACGGCAAGCGCCAGGCAGTGGCGGCCACAGTCACACTGATCATGCTTGCCACCACCGTTCCTTATATTGCACTGCAATTAAAAGCCGTAACGGACACACTACTTTACAGCGTCGACAATATCGCATTCGCCAGTCAGGACATGACCATGCTGGTTGCAGCCGCGATGGTCGTATTCACGCTGATTTTTGGCGCAAATCGGCTCGATGTCTCCAGTTATCATTCCGGCATAATGGCTGCGGTAGCTTTTGAATCACTCATCAAACTCATTGCTTTGATTGCTATTGCGGTATTTGCATTAAGCCTTTCTACTGGCTTCGATCCCAGCGAGATGAGCAACAACGCCAATCTCGTGTTTCAACAATCAACGCTGACACCTTCGTTCTGGGTTCTGACCTTTGTTTCGGCGGCAACTATTTTCTGCTTACCACGTATGTTTCAGATTACCTTTGTCGAATGTTTGAGCGATCAACATCTAAAATTTGCTCGCCGTGGTTTTAGCCTGTATCTAATTGCTATTGCTGCGGCCGTATTCGTTATTTCCTGGGTTGGAAATCAGGTACTCGCTAATACCGATGTCGCCAGTGATACCTATGTTCTGGCTTTACCACTAGGCAATGACAACCAGATACTGGGACTGCTTGCCTTTATCGGTGGTTTTTCGGCAGCCACCGCAATGATTATTGTGGCCTCACTAACCTTGAGCCAAATGTTGAGTAACGATGTCATTCTGCCATTGTTAATCCGCAAGCAAAATAGCCGTAGCCCTATTCCAGACTACTCCAGAGCCCTTATCCTGACCCGTCGCCTGACCGTGATAGCCGTCATTTTAATGGCCTGGCTCTATCAGCATAGTCTGGCAGAAAATGTTGCCCTAACAGAAATAGGACTGATCGCATTTGCCTTAGCGGTACAACTGGCGCCAGCAATTATCTTCGGTCTCTACTGGCAGCGCGGTAATGCCATGGGCGTTTTTGCCGGATTGGGCGTCGGCGTTTTTTTCTGGTTTATAACACTCATGCTTCCATTGCTGAGCAATGCGGGTTTTATCAGCCAGAATTTATTGCTCGAAGGTCTATTTGGCTTTGATTTTTTACGACCCGATCATCTTTTCGGCCTTAGCTTCAGTGATGCATATACACGCGGTGTAGTGCTCAGCATCTGCGCCAACGTACTGGCCTTTTACCTTGTTTCAGCGATGGATAAAACTCGCCTGTCAGATCGAATTCAGGCGGTTACTTTTGTCAATAGAAAAGACTCGCAACAACTGCCAACGGCCGTCAATTTAAAAATCAACAAAACAGATTTGCATACCATGCTAACGCAATTTCTTGGCGAATCAGCGACTAAACGCTTACTAGAAAGTGAACAGCGCCCCGAGTTATTGTTCGTTAGCCCTCAACTACTCAAACATGCTGAACAGGCACTAGCCGGTGTTGTCGGTGTCGCTTCTGCACGCGCCATACTAACTAGCTTATGTAGTGGAGAAAGTTTGGCTGTGGAAGATGTGGTCAATATATTTGAAGAGACCACGCGCACCCTGCAATTCAATCAGGACATGCTATTCGCCTCTTTTGAAAGCATCTCTTCGGCTATCAGCGTGGTCAACGCAGACCTGAAGATAGTTGCATGGAACAAACGTTATGAACAGATGTTCAATTACCCCACAGGCATGTTACGTGTTGGCCGACCAGCAGAAGATTTAGTGCGTTTTAACGCTGAGCGCGGAATGCTCGGTGCCGGCGCCATTGAAGACCAGGTAAATACCCGGCTCGGACATCTAACTGCGGGAAAACCCTATCGCGTAGTAAGAAACCATAATCAAGGTGTTATTGAAATCAAAGGACGGCCACTGCCAAGCGGGGGTTATATTACTACCTATGACGACATCAGCGAGTTTATCAGTGCTCAGAACGAACTGGAAAAAGTTAACCTCAGCCTTGAACAACGTGTCCATGATAGAACACAGGAGATAGAAAAAATTAACCGCTCACTGCGTGAAGAAGTGGAAAAACGCAGAACCACTGAAGTCGAATTGATAAAGGCAAAATCAATCGCCGAAAAATCGAATGCCAGTAAAACACAGTTTCTTGCCATCGCCAGCCATGATATTTTACAGCCACTAAATGCAGCCAACCTGTATGCCAGTGCACTACTGGAAAGACCCGATACCGATCCAATACTGATTGAGAACCTTCAACATTTACACAGCGCCATCGGTTCTGCAGAACAAATTATTTCCAACCTGCTTGAAATATCACGACTGGATACTGGCTCTCTCAAACCACAACTAAGCCAGTTTGCACTGAATGATGTTTTAGAACCTCTGGTCAATGAGTTTCGTGTTCAAACCAACATTGGTGCCAGCCTTCATTGGCAGAGCAATTCTCTATGGACAGAATCCGACCCCAAGTACTTGCGTCGAATTTTGCAAAACTTTCTTTCTAACGCCGTTAAATATACCAGTAAGGGTAAAATTCTTATCGGCTGTCGGCGACGTGGTGACCAGATAAAAATATGTATCTACGATACAGGTCCGGGCATATCAGAGGCTCATCGACAACGTATCTTCGACGATTTTTACCGTATCACCAGCAATGTAGAGGGCGCTGGATTAGGATTAGGTATAGCATTGCGCTTCTCGCACCTGCTCGGACATCAGATTCATGTGTATTCTGATGATGGCAAAGGTAGTCTGTTTTCTCTGTTTGTTCCGATGTGCACTAAGGCATTGACACAACAGAATAATCAACAGGCAACAAACATTACTTCCGGCCTGGAAAATCTCAATATCTTCTATGTCGATGATGAGGAAAACAATATTCATGCACTCGGCACACTAATGGATAACTGGGGTTGTAAACTTTCTAGTGCGACTGACTCTGCTTCTGCTGAGTTATACGCAGCCAACAATCAGCCACCTGATGTTATCTTAATGGATTACCAGCTAGGTTCCGGTATCAACGGTATACAGCTCGCCGATATTTTGCGTGAACAATGGAAAGACGTGCCCGTCTGCATCGTTTCCGCTGCACCAGATGAAGATTTATCTATACGTGTGAGCAGTCATGGATATGACTTTCTACGCAAACCGATTAAACCCGGTAAGCTGAGAGCACTACTGGAAAGGTATTTACAACGTAAAAACGGCTGACAGTTTTGAGATGATTGTTTTCAGCTTACTGGTTTTTCGCTCAATGACATCTTGCTGAGCATAATCACCGCCTGAGTACGATTGCTGGTACCCAACTTGCGAAAAATGGCCGTGATGTGTGCCTTGATTGTGGCCTCGGTAATACCAAGTTCGTAGCCAATCTGTTTATTCAACCAGCCTTCGCGCAGGAAACAAAGTACGCGATACTGCTGCGGTGTTAGTGTGGCAATTTTAGTAGCAAGATCTTTTTCTTCACTATCGACCGGCGTTAAACTGTGACGAAAATCTTCCGGCACCCAGCGCCCACCATCGAGCATGGCATGTATCGCTTCGTGAATAAGCTGTGGAGAGCACGATTTAGGAATATAACCACAGGCACCATGCCCCATGGCGCGATTGATAGTACTGTCCTCTTCGTCCGCCGAAATGATTGCCACTGGAATACTGGGGTATTTCTCACGAACCAGGATCAAACCAAATAGATCCTGGCTGCCCGGCATATGTAAATCTAGCAGCAACAGATCTGCTTCATCATTACGTTCAAGCTCTTTTATCGTGCTATCGAGATCCATTGATTCAGTAACGACAGAATCTGGGTAATGTTGTTTGATAACCGCAAGTATGGCATTACGAAACAACGGGTGATCATCCGCTACATGGAAATGATACATCTAGGTATTCTCAATATGTAAAAACATAGCTTAACTTAATCCATTACTTCTATCGACATTACATGCAACGGCATGAGTCAAAGATACGTTTCATACTATCGATTCAGACGTCCTTCGATCAATTCGTCGACAACACCAGGGTCAGCCAGTGTTGAAGTGTCACCCAGATTATCAAAATCATTATGCGCTATCTTGCGCAAAATACGTCGCATGATTTTTCCAGAGCGCGTCTTTGGTAATCCATTGGTCCACTGTATCAAATCTGGTGTGGCAATGGGTCCTAAAACCTTACGCACATGCTGGCGCAATTCGGCGCTGGTCTCGTCCGACGTTTCAACCCCGTTTATAGCAGTAACATAAACATAAATAGCCTCACCTTTTATAGGGTGCGGATAACCCACAACAGCCGCTTCAACAACAGCAGGATGAGAGATTAAAGCACTTTCAATTTCCGCTGTGCCTAATCGATGACCGGAGACATTCAAAACATCATCGACACGACCAGTAATCCAGTAATAACCATCTTCATCACGGCGTGCACCATCACCGCTAAAATACATACCTTCATGGGTAGTAAAATAAGTTTCGATAAAACGCTGGTGATCACCCCAGATAGAACGAGCCTGCCCCGGCCAGCTGTCGAGAATGACCAGATGACCACTACTCTCACCGTCCAGAATATCGCTGTTCTGATCGACCAGTGCTGGCTGAATACCAAAAAATGGATTAGACGCAGAGCCCGGTTTTAAAGCCGTCGCACCCGGCAGTGGCGTGATCATATGACCACCGGTTTCAGTCTGCCACCAGGTATCAACAATAGGACATTGGCCAAGCCCAAATTCATCGTGATACCAACGCCAGACATCAGGGTTAATCGGTTCACCCACAGTACCAAGAATACGTAAAGATTTTCGACTACTGCTGGCCAGCGCCGTAGCGCTGTCTGCCATCAATAAGCGTACCGCCGTTGGCGCGGTATAAAACAGAGTCACCTTGTGCTTATCAATGACCTCACCAAAACGGCCAAGGTTAGGATAATTAGGCACACCTTCAAACATCAAAGTGGTGGCACCCGACGCCAGCGGCCCATAAATAATATAACTATGCCCAGTTATCCAGCCGACATCGGCAGTACACCAGTAGATGTCGCCATCCTGATAATCAAACACATAACTGAATGTTGAGGCGGCATAAAGCAGATAACCCGCACTGGTATGTTGTAAGCCTTTAGGCTTACCGGTTGAACCTGATGTGTACAGGATAAACAGCGGATGCTCTGCTGAAAATGATTGCGCCTGATGCTCGGCACTGGCCTTCTCGGTAAGATCACCATACCAGTGATCGCGACCTTCAACCCAGTCAACATTATCGCCAGTATTTTTCACCACTAGAACACTTTCTACACAGTCTGTACCTGCAAACGTCAAGGCTTCATCAACACTGACTTTTAGTGGAATCGCTTTGGTACCACGTTTACCCATGTCTGCGGTAATCACCATCTTCGCGCCACAGTCTGCAACACGGTCAGCCAGTGCATTGGCCGAAAATCCGCCAAATAC
>JBEQLM010000063.1:0-8332 GCA_040325975.1 Gammaproteobacteria bacterium
GTGCTTTACTTGGTGCGATGACAGCGTTTTTTATTGCCCGCGTTGCGGGCGTTGATATTACGCGAAGATGGTTAGGTGATAATTATGGAAAAGGTTTGAGCGGCTCACAAAACATGCTGATGGTAATAATATTTATATCACGTTTATTACCCTTTATTTCTTTCGACATGATCAGCTATGCAGCAGGCGTGACGTCTTTAAGTTTTTGGCGATTCTGCATCGCCACCCTTGCGGGAATTATTCCAGCCAGTTTTTTATTAGCTCACTTTGGCAGTGAGCTTGCGTCGACAGAGGGTCATCGCATAGGTTTGGCTATATTATTTCTCGGCCTCATTTCACTAATAATTTTCATCATAAAACGATTTTCAGATCACTAATATTAGAAACCAATCGAGTCTGATACCATTAATCTTGATAATTCTTTCCTGATTTTTAAGGTAAGGAGCAAGTGTTATAAATTTTTTCATTCGGTGCAATGCGCTGCGCTTATTGCACCCTACCGTGCTGATAAACCAATTATAAAAGATAAAGCATTCATCGCAGAGGCGCAGAGAAAACATTAAATTGACTATTAGAAACAATTGCTCTCTGACCCGGGTTTGTGCTTTCGTATATTAGAGAAAACTGTGTTCTGACCCCGGTTTTCTTACGCATGGAGCATCTGGTTACCTTCCCTGGCAGTTAATGTTCAAGATTTATGCAGGACCATCATCACGTTCTACTTCTGTAGCAATGTTGTTACCGCTTATATCATCAGTGTAATAATCGATTTCTACGAAATCACCGATCGCAATGTCTGTCAGGCTGAAGTAGAACACTGGAACTACGCCCTGATCTTGTTCATCAATCATGCGAGTCTCATTATTTACCGAGAAAGTCATAGCGACACTATTGACTGAAATAGTAATAGTGGTATCGGTTATTGCAGTGACTAAACCTTCAACTTCATTTTCTGAGGAATGGTCTTCTTCTATTTCATCAACTATGAAGTCGCCGTTTGCATCAATGTGGCCTTCCACTGTGATTATCATGCCATCTACTAACGATGCTGTATCAAAATCATCGTCTGTTTCTAATGAAGCAAAGAGAACGGTGGTACCATTGAAATCGAAAGAGGTTTCGGTAATATTGCTAACAACACCTTGTACTTTTAGATCTTCACCTTCATCACCGTCAACATCCAGATCGCCGTCTTCTTCAATTTCAACTTTGCTGGCAATCAGGGTGAAGCCACTGGCTAAATCACCACTCAGGGTATTCTCGGTTTTTACTTCTACATACAGGCCATCTGCCAGATTGGCAGCAACTTCTGTTGCGCTACTGTAATCCACTAGTAGGGTACCAAGATTAAAAGTCTCACCGTCTAAATCTAAATTACTAATCAGGCCTTTAACTTCGATATCTGTCGCTGCGTTTTTGGTTTCAATACGTGTGGCAAGAATGTTACCTGTGCCATCGGGATAGCCGTGAACTTCAACAATATCAGTGATTATCAGATCATCAACAGAAGCCTTTGTGTCACTGTCAAACACAGTGTCAATCGTAATGGTAACGGTTTGTCCCATTACATTTATTGTGCCGATACCATTGGTTAATGACGACACATCAAGGACATAACCTTCGAGTTCATCGGTACAGATAACAGCAGTTGCCGTGCCCGTTACGCCATCCGCGTTTACGCTGCCCTGTAGTACGCAGACATCACCTACGCCTAAGTCAGTTTCAGCGCTTTGTGATCCGTCAATGGTAATGCTGGCATTATCTGTTTCATATTCAACGCCGTTGATATAAACGCTACCAAAACCTGTAATGATGCCTGATGTGTTGCTTGCACTGGTTGTGCTGCCACTGCTACCGCACGAAACAACTCCAGTAACGGCTAAAGCGCATAAAATTGCATTGCTGACCTTTGATAATTTCATAGGAATACTCCTGTTCAATTTACTCATTTAAATTAGTGTTGTTATTTAAATAGATACAACCTCGCACAGAAAAAGGGGACGTAACTATTATCCTGCATACTGGTTCGACACCTCTCTTTACAGCGCCGCCCTAATGAAAATACTACATACTCTAAATAGTTACGTCCCCTTTTACCCCTCAAGCATTAAAAGACCAGCAAAAGTAAGGTTTAACAAGACGAGGTACATCAACATGCCTTGTTGAAACCACAACTAGCTGCTGAAATAAAAATATTAGAAATACTAACGGTTAACTATAGGCTCAAACTTAAATAAAGGTAAACCCCAAAATAATTATGCTTTCTCACGAGAAGTTTCATTCTTACCGGCGAATTATCTACCTTCTGCTAATTCTCAGGGAGGCAGTATTAAATGAGCATTGGGATTAGGTTGTTGCTGGTTTATTTTTTGTTTTTAGATATTAAGCCAATATAAAGCTTTTCACCGCAGACAAATTTTTCTGGAAAAAATTTACTCACCACATCCATGTGGTTCACCTTGCAGGCCATCATGCTATACATGATGTTCAAAATTGATCCAATCAATTTTAGTGAACGCACGCAGTGCGGCCCGTAGGGTGACTAATTTTGCAGGGAGCAAAATTGAACAGCCGTTTTATGGCTGGCCTGAAAGGCGAATTACTGGACGTAATTCGTAACGCAGGAAGTCCGGAATAACCGCAGAGAACGCAGAGAAAACATTAAATTAGTATATTAGGAACAATTGTTCTCTGACCCGGGTTTCTCGGGTTTCTGAATGCGTACATAGAAACAACTGTGCTCTGACCCGATTTTACTTTCTACCGACAGGCATTAGGCTGAGCGGTTGCACATCAGCGTCTAAATTCAGAACCTCTCTTACTTCATCATCATCGAATGCACCAACTACCACTGTTCCAAGGCCTAGCCCTTCAGCTTGCAAAAAAAGATTCTGGCCAGCATGGCCTACTTCCATATGCACATAACGCACGCCCCGCTTTCCATACTTCCAGGTAGTACGCTGATAAATCGCAGTAAACACAAATATAATTGCAGCATCACCAACACAGGTCTGATCAAGCGCAGCTTTTTGTAATGATTTTCGTGAATCACCATTGGCGGTTTTCAGCAAGCTGTGATCTTTCGGATTGTATTGATATATTCCAGGTGACAATTCATTCACATCTCCCACAACAACAAAAAGTTTTAGCGGGTATAAAGCACCTGCCGAAGGTGCAGTACGTAAACCCTGTGCATCGGATATCCCCTGAGCACTCCACAACAACTGCCCTACTTCAGCTAAATTCAATGGTGATTTTTGATATGAGCGTACAGACCGACGCTGTTTAAAAAGCATCTCGACTGACTGTTCACCCATTGTTCGAGGATTTGGAAGTTTGATATGTTCATTTGATTCTGCCATTACAACACCTCCCGCCGTAAAACATACAAACAAGATAAGTAATTTACATAACCAGCATTTACTCAATATCATCATATTAGTAATTTATCCTATCTAACTTTTTTATGTTGACGTCACGCAAATAAACCTAATCACTTAAATATTAGTATATTCTATTAGCTAGTTAATTAATCAAACAGGTTCATCTAATGATCACACCTCACTGGGAGCATTTTGAACATAAAGCCGATATTGGTGTTCAATGAAGAAAGAATAATGAAAGATGATGTCTGTGTCAGGTTTTTGCAGTGGTTATTTCCCCAGTTGCGCATGCGCTATCCGGGTTTTCGCAAGGTGCGTAAACAGGTTTGTAAGCGTATTCAGCGTCATATTAAGCAACTAAACCTGTCGGATGCAAAAGCATATCAACACTATCTGGAAACCCATCCAGATGAATGGTTTATTGTCGATAAATTATGTCGTGTAACCATTTCGCGTTTTTATCGTGACAGAGTGGTACTCGAACATATTAGTAAAGAGGTGTTGCCGGAGTTGGCACGAACCGCTGTTACATCAGGTAAAACTATCATTCGTGGCTGGAGTGCTGGATGTGCGGCGGGTGAAGAAGCTTATAGCCTGGTATTGATGTGGGACAGACTGATCAGCAATCACTTCCCCAAACTTGATATTCAGGTTATTGCAACGGATATCGATCAAATCATGCTCAATCATGCAATAAGTGCCTGCTATTCATACAGTAGTATCAAGGCATTGCCTAAAGAATGGATTGATACATTCTTTTCACAGCAAGAAGACGTTTATTGTCTGGATTCACGATTACGTAATAAAGTGACATTCATCGAACAGGATATCAGGCAGTCCTTACCGACTGATGCCTTTCATATTATTTTTTGCCGCAACCTGGTATTCACCTATTTTGATAACAAACTACAGCTCGAAGTGCTTGAGAATATTCACAATTGTCTGGTTGACGGTGGTGCCCTGATAATTGGCGGTCACGAATCACTGCCCAAAGGTTATAGCGGTTTTTGCCAATGGTCGGGGCAGCGGGCGATATTTCGAAAGTGCAGTCGTTAATACCAGGAGTAAAAGTAGTAAATAATTACTAGAAACAAAATCTATAGAGAGTAATATGAAAGTTGTTGTTTTTGGTACTGATGAAATAGAATAGGAAAACTAATGCCAGAATCTCAAAATCCACTAAAATATCCGATTCCAAAAAACTGGATCATCAATGCGATAATCATTATTGCGTTTGTCTCGTTTTATTTCGCTCTGACACAAAAGACACTAACTGAGCCTGTTTTTGACATACCCTATAGCGAGTTCAAGCAATTTTTGAATGATGGCGCGCTGGCGTCAGTCACGCTAAAGGGCAATGTGGCTGAAGGTACTTTGATACAGGCGACAGGCATCGGCCCGCAGAAAGAAATGGGCAGGTTTTTCAAAACACGAATTCCCGATATTGGCGACGAAAGCCTGTTACCCGCTCTCGAAATACAGCGTGTTGAAGTAAAAGTATTTCCGGCAGAAGCCGAGGGTGGTTTATGGCAGATACTGCTTAGTCTGTTGCCATGGATATTTATTATTGCGTTCTGGTTCTGGATTATTAAACGGGTACAACGCGGCATGTCAGGCGAACTAGGTGGCAAAGGCGAGTTGGGGAAATTTCTGCGCGGTTCAAGCAAGTCTGCTGAAATTCCCGATGTCACTTTTGATGATATGGCAGGTCAGGAAACAGCTAAACGGGAAGTCACAGAGTTAGTTGAATTCCTCAAATCTCCCGCTCAATTTCGTCGACTTGGGGCCGAGGTGCCACGCGGTGTGTTACTGATGGGACCACCCGGCACGGGTAAAACACTCATGGCCAGGGCGTTGGCAGGCGAAGCCGGTGTCAAATTCTACTCCATTTCAGGCTCTGAATTTATTGAAGTTTTCGTCGGTGTCGGTGCATCTCGTGTTCGTCACCTGTTTGAAGAAGCCAAGAAAAACTCACCGGCGATTATCTTTATTGACGAACTGGATAGCATTGGCCGTACCCGTGGTACGGGACTCGGTGGTGGCCATGATGAGCGCGAACAAACCCTTAACCAGATTCTCGCTGAAATGGATGGCTTTAGCGGCCATGAAGCTATCATTGTACTGGGTGCAACCAATCGCCCGGATGTGCTAGACCCGGCATTACTAAGGCCCGGACGTTTTGATCGTCATGTGGTGCTGGAATTACCAGACCGTAATGACCGAGTTGCTATTCTAAAAGTGCATAGCCGCAAGGTACCCCTGGCTGACGACGTCGACCTGGAGCAGATATCGGCCGGTACCCCTGGTTTCTCAGGTGCCGATATCAAAAACCTGGTGAATGAAGCCGCGATGCTGGCAGGCCGAGATAAGGCAACACAAGTGAACATGAAGTGTTTTGATGAAGCACGCGACAAGCTGATCATGGGAACGGTACGTACCCTGGCTATCCAGCCGGAAGAGCGGCATCGTCTGGCGGTGCATGAATCTGGCCATACGCTGGTTGCCTATTTTCTGCCCCATGCCGATCCTATTTATAAGGTAAGCATCATTCCCCGTGGCAGGGCGTTAGGTGCGACTCATCAATTACCTGAACACGAGCGGCACACACTGCCTGAAGATTATTTGAAAGATCGGCTGGTAGTGATGATGGGTGGACGAGGTGCTGAACAGGCGCTTTTAGGCAGTGTCAGTTCCGGCGCCGATGATGACATTGCGCAGGCAACGGCACTGGCCCGTGCCATGGTCTCGCGTTGGGGCATGTCAAAAGAAATTGGTCCGGTAGATCTGCGAGATACCGAAGAGCATCCGTTTCTGGGTAAGGAAATGGCCCAACCGCGTCACTTTTCTGAAAACTCTGCGCAGTCGGTGGATAAGGCGGTAAAAGAACTTCTGGGCAATGCCGAAAAACAGGCTATCGATTTAATTGCAAAACACAGGAAACTGCTGGATAGCCTGATTAATGAACTTGAAGAACATGAAACCCTGGATCAGGAGCAGATTAAGGTTTGTCTCGGCAACAAAGCCATTGCGATAATCGCAGAGAACGCAGAGAAAACATTAAATTAGTATATTAGAAACAATTATGATCTGACGCCGGTTTTTCAACAGGTTTATTGGTTTATAGATGTTGGGTTACGGCAAAAAAACACCTAACCCAACCTACCGTGCTGGTCCGACACGTATAGGTCAATGGGTTATGTGTATTTTAATAAAGTTGCTTTGGGTTAAGTAAGTGCCATTCCTCTCTGCCCCCGGTTTTTTTTCGGCAGTTCCAATAATCTTTAAAACTTAAAAGCTAAACCAGCAAACACTTCACCCTGCAGGAAAAAACTGCCATTAATTTTCAGGGTGCAGCCGCCGCTACAAAATATTGAAGAATTATTATTAAACATAGTGGCCAGGGCACGTGTTTCCAGCCGCAAAGCAATTCTCTCTGTAATGGGCCACTTTAAGCCAACACCAATGTTAAACGATGCACGAAGATCTGATTGGGCGCTGGTAAAGTCCGGGCTTAAATAACTAAAGCCCAGGCCGCCACTGACAAAAGTTTTAAAATTTTTCTCATTAGAAATCGGTGCGGTACCGCCAATGTGCAGATAGTCAATAGTTAAAGGTATATTGACGCTGTTGTTCGGCGCTGGTGCGGAAACTGTTATGGATCTGAGTTCTGATGACTGGTGGCTGTAATAAAGTTCAAGAACTTTGCCGCGATCATAGGATTCGCCACTAATAATAAGGCCGTATATATTAGAACTTATAATCGTATGTTTTTTGTCAGTTGCTGCATCAATAAACTCACCGCCGCCACGATAACCAAGTAATGGTGTTATTTCTACTGAATAAGCGTAAGTGCTAAGAAGTAATGGAGCAGCGAAAAATATCCTGTTAAGTGTTTTCATAAGCCTCTTCAAATTCCTGGCGCAATAATTTATGAATTTGCTGTTACAAAAACTGGGGTCGGATCACAGTATTCGCTAATATTAGAAACAATTGTGATCTGGACTTCCCCCAACTTCACGGACACCATAATTAAGCGGCAGCACTCATGGTTTCATATACAAAAGGTGCTTTGTAACCAATGTATGAATGTCGTCGCTTTCTGTTGTAGAAGAACTCAATATATTTAAATATTGCTTGTCTAGCTTCTAGTTTTGTTGCGAAGTCTTCATCGTAAACCAATTCTTCTTTTAGCGTATGAAAAAAACTTTCTGCAACCGCATTGTCATGGCATTCACCTTTTCGGCTCATGCTACATATCATGCCGTGGTCTTTCAGCTTGTCTCTGTACTTTAACGCCGTGTATTGGCTACCCTGATCAGAGTGCACTAAAACATCGCTACCCGGTTTACGTTGTGTGATAGCCATGTCCAGTGCATCGAGCACCAGCTTGCCATTTATTCGATCACTCATTGACCAACCAACAATGGCACGTGAATAGAGATCAAGTACTACAGCAAGGTATAACCATCCCTGTCGTGTTTCTATGAATGTAATATCTTGAACCCATTTTTTATTAGGCTCAGGGGTAGAAAATTCTCGGTTTAAGATGTTTTCTACCGGTGCTATTACATCACGATGTTCATAGATTTGTTTATGGCGTCTTGCACGTTTAGCCTTGATGTCATACTTATGCATGACTCTTTCAACGCGACCTTTACTTACTTCATTGCCACGTTCAACGAGTTCTATATGTATACGAGGTGAACCATAGTTCTCCATAACTTCAGCATGAATGCTCTCTATTTTATTTAATAGCGCTTTACGTTCCTGAGCTTGTTGACTGGGCTTGCGATGCAACCAGTCATAGT
Source organism: Gammaproteobacteria bacterium (assembly GCA_040325975.1). Taxonomy (GTDB): domain Bacteria; phylum Pseudomonadota; class Gammaproteobacteria; order SZUA-229; family SZUA-229; genus LH-M37. The sequence goes on from JBEQLM010000063.1 coordinate 8,192, forward strand.
ATCCGCTGGTTGATACGCTAAGCGCATCACACAATCGAGTTATGGCATGCTGTGATGCATTATCTTTAATAAACACGTACTTCACTTGAGTTCCCGAGCAAAGTACGCTGCGGCCTTTTTTAGTATTTCGTTCTCTTCTTT
>JBEQLM010000064.1:0-8332 GCA_040325975.1 Gammaproteobacteria bacterium
GTGCGCTCAGAAATCGTCAGCCATACCGTGCAGGGTGGCATGAACCCGCTGGAAGGCATTAAGAATGTCATCGCTGTTGCTTCCGGTAAAGGTGGTGTGGGTAAATCCACCACAGCGGTGAATCTGGCGCTGGCGCTACAAATTGAAGGTGCCAAGGTTGGTATTCTTGATGCGGACATCTACGGCCCAAGTATTCCTCGTATGTTAGGTATCGAAGGCAAGCCTGAATCTATTGATGGTAAATCATTAGAGCCCATGGGCGGCCACGGTGTTCAGGCGATGTCGATTGGTTTCATGATCGACGAAGAAACCCCAATGATCTGGCGTGGCCCAATGGTGACACAGGCGTTGGAGCAGTTGCTGCGTGATACTCAATGGAAAAATCTGGATTATCTGGTTATCGATTTACCTCCTGGCACCGGTGACGTGCAACTAACACTGGCACAGAAAGTCCCTGTCAGTGGTTCTGTGATTGTAACTACACCACAGGACATCGCTTTGCTGGATGCTCGCAAAGGTCTGAAGATGTTCGAGAAGGTAGAAGTGCCAGTCCTGGGTATTGTTGAAAATATGAGTATTCACATTTGTTCTAAATGTGGCAACGCTGAACATATCTTTGGTCAGGGCGGCGGTGAGAAAATGTGCGAACAGTACAATGTTGATTTCCTTGGTTCATTACCACTGGATATTGATATCCGTATCAATGCCGATAGTGGTAATCCAAGCGTAGCAAGAGATCCCGAAAGTCAGGCAAGTTTGATTTATCGTGATATTGCACGTCGTACAGCGGCCAAGCTTTCATTGAAAGCAAAAGATTTTTCTGCCAAGTTCCCGAATATTGTTATTCAGAACAACTAATAGAAAAGTTTTTGGTTTGATTAAAAAAGCAGCCTTTGGGCTGCTTTTTTATTGGTGATGTATTTTGTTGAATCAAGTAAGGAAAAGGCATATTCAGCAAGATCCAGTTTAAGCCAAGTGCCAGCCCAGAAATAACCTGATAGAATCCCCCATCATTCAGAACAACCAAAAATAAAGACAGAAACATGAGTATAAAATCGGATAAGTGGATACGTCGCATGGCGGCTGAAGGCATGATCGAACCATTTGAAGCAGGGCAAATGAGAACCGATGAGGCGGGAGAGCGCATCATTTCATACGGTACCTCCAGCTACGGCTACGATGTGCGTTGTGCTGATGAATTTAAGATTTTCACCAATATCAATTCAGCGATTGTCGATCCTAAGAATTTTTCTGAACACAGTTTTGTCGATTTCAAAGGTGATGTTTGTATTATTCCACCGAATTCTTTTGCTTTGGCGCGTACCGTTGAAAATTTCAAAATTCCACGTAGCACTCTGACTATTTGTCTGGGTAAATCGACTTATGCTCGTTGTGGCATCATTGTTAATGTGACGCCGTTGGAGCCTGAGTGGGAAGGTCATGTGACGCTGGAGTTCTCCAACACCACACCACTACCTGCGAAAATTTACGCTAATGAAGGTGTCGCGCAAATGTTGTTCTTTGAGTCGGATGAGGTTTGTGAAACTTCTTATGCTGATCGCGGCGGTAAATATCAGGGGCAGCAGGGCGTTACATTGCCTAAGACCTGATACTCAGGTTTATCTAAAAGTTTCAATTTTCCAGTTCCGTTCCTGCGCGATGGCTTTCAGCTGATCGTCAGGATCAACCGCGATCGGGTGTGTAACCTGTTCCAGCAGCGGAAGGTCATTGTGTGAGTCGCTGTAGAAATAACTACCTTGCAGATTTTTACCCGAAGTTTCCAGCCATTCATTAAGCTTGGTGATTTTCCCTTGCTGAAAACAGGGGGTGCCCTGAACCTTTCCGGTGTACTGGCCATCGACAATTTCTGGTTCGGAGGCAATCAGGTGGTCAACACCAAAGGCTTCGGCAATAGGCCCGGTAACAAAACTGTTGGTGGCGGTGATGATGACGATGGTGTCGCCTTGTTCACGATGTTGCTTGATTTTGTCCTGTCCTGTTTGCGTCATAACTGGACGAATTAATGATTCCACGAATTCCGTGTGAAACGATTGCAGTTGATTAAAATCATTTTCGGCCAGGGGGGTCAGCGCAAAGTTGAGGAATTCGTGGATATCTAACGTGCCCTGTTTGTATTGCTGATAAAAGCGCAGATTGGCCTGCTCGTACAATTCTTTATCAACCAGTCCCTTGTCGCTCAAAAAACAACCCCATAGGTAGTCACTGTCATCAGCTAGTAGTGTGTTATCCAGGTCGAAAAGAGCAAGTGCCATGCGTGGGTTCCAGAACAAGTTTCAAAGAAGATGGATGGTAAAGGCTCAAGTCACGTCTGACCAGCATATTAAAGCAGTAAAATAAAAAATAGTATTTTCTACGGAACGATAGCAGTGTTTCATTGTTCGTACTTATAGTTGTCTGCTACTATTCTTAATAATTAATAATTTCTTTATGGGTGTTACTAGTGACTCATCCATAATACAGGTGGTTTTGTTTAAGTGATTGATTCTAAAGGTTATCGGGCAAATGTGGGGATAGTATTATGCAATCCTGAGGGTAAGGTTTTCTGGGCGCGTCGCTGTGGTCAGAATGCATGGCAGTTTCCACAGGGCGGTATTGATGTGAATGAGTCACCGGTGGATGCGATGTATCGTGAATTGCAGGAGGAAACCGGGTTATTGCCGGAACATGTCGAAGTGGCTGGTCAAACCAGCGACTGGTTGCGTTATCTCATCCCTGCACATTTGCTACGAAAAAATTCAAAGCCGCTGTGCATCGGCCAAAAGCAAATCTGGTTTAATTTGAAACTCATTGGCACTGAAAACGATTTCAATCTGAGCGATTGTGACAAGCCGGAATTTGATCGCTGGCGCTGGGTGGATTACTGGTCACCGGTTGATGAAATTATCTCTTTCAAGCGTGAGGTCTATCAGCAGGCGTTGAAAGAGTTGGAGCAATATCTTTAAAAAGCAGGTTGTAGTTCAACCAGTAGAATAATGGCAATCAGACCAAACACCGGCAGTTCGTTAAAAACTCGATACCATTTGTGTGAGTGAGTATTCTGGTCATTTTTAAAATCGATCATCAGCTTGCCGCACCAGATATGGTAGACCACCAGCAGTGCGACCAGTGCGATTTTGAGTTGTAGCCAGGTGGTTGAGAGGATGGAATACTCCATCACCGCAATTAACCAGAAGCCTAAAACGATGGTAATGAGCGCGCCGGGTGTAGCGATGCCCCAAAATAATTTGCGCTCCATGATTTTAAAGCGTTCCATGCTGATAGAATCCTCAGCACTGGCATGGTAAACGTAAAGCCGCGGCAAATAGAATAAAGCGGCGAACCATGTCACCATGAAAATAATATGAAAAGCTTTAAGCCATAACATGTTGATAAACGTCTACACTTTGTCGAAAGCTTTATAATACAGGGCTTTGTGTATTCATCAAGCCGTAATTTATTGAGTAAAATGTGAAAATAATAGTTAGTAGTGAGGAGCAAGCGTGATTTCCGTTGGTATTGTGGGTGGAACTGGTTACACCGGCGTTGAGTTGTTGCGTTTGTTGGTTTCACATCCTGAAGTGGATTTGAAAATGGTGACTTCGCGTTCAGAAGCAGGCAAGCCTGTGGCTGATATGTACCCTAATTTACGTGGTTTCACCGATGTTTGCTTTTCTGAGCCAGACGTAAAAATGCTGGGTGCCTGTGATCTGGTGTTTTTTGCTACGCCTAATGGTACCGCCATGAAGCTGGTGCCTGAGTTGCTTGAACAGGGCGCTCGAGTGATTGATCTGGCCGCTGATTTCAGATTAAACGATAGTGCCGAGTGGGAGCAGTGGTACGGCATGCCACACGCTTGTGAGCATGTGCTGGCCAAGGCAGTTTATGGTTTGCCTGAAATTAATCGTGATGCTGTGCGTAATGCCAAAGTGATAGCAAATCCGGGATGTTACCCGACAGCAGTTGCTTTGGGTTTTTTGCCATTAATTGAAAATGATTTAATCGATGATCAGCATTTGATCGCTGATGCCAAGTCGGGTGTTAGTGGTGCTGGTCGTGGTGCCAATGTTGCTGCTTTATTATGTGAAGCTTCAGAAAGCTTCAAACCTTATGCCGTTGATGGCCATCGTCACCTGCCCGAAATTCGTCAGACACTGGGCGGTATTGCCGGACATTCAGTAGGTTTAACTTTTGTGCCACATTTGGTGCCTATGATTCGTGGTATCGAAGCAACTTTATATGCTGTGCTGAAAAAATCCGATGTTGATTTGCATGCCTTGTATACCGAACGTTATAAAAATGAACCTTTCGTTGATATATTGCCCAAGGGTGTTATGCCCGAAACGCGTTCGGTACGTGGTGCGAATGTATGTCGAATTTCAGTATTCCAGCCACAGGCCGCGGATACTGTGGTTGTCTCTTCGGTGATTGATAATCTGGTCAAAGGTGCTGCAGGTCAAGCCATACAAAATATGAATATTATGTTTAATCTAGAGGAGACAGCGGGTCTTGATCGACCCGCCTTAATGCCCTGATGAGTTACAAACCATTACAAACAAGAATTTTAATAACTATTCAGCGCCCTGGTTTATGGGTCTTGAGTTTTTTTCTTCTGCTGGGAGCAGCGGCCTTGATGGCCTGGTTGGTTTTTGCCTATGGTCAACGTGTCGCCGGTTACGATAAGACTGAAGCAATCAGTTATATTGAGGATTTAGAGCAGCAAATCGAAGACTTAAAAGTGGAAAATACGGAAAGTCAGCGTCAAGCTGCTATGCTTGAGCGTAATAGTACGATTGATGGTGGTGCTTCTGATCAACTCAAGATTTCATTGACTGAAGCGCAGGCTGAATCACTGGAACTTAAGAAAGAACTGACGTTCTATAAAAGTATTATCTCACCAGGCGATACCAAACGTAGTTTGATGATACAAACGATACAACTTAAACCGGATACGGTAAACGGCACTTATCAATACCAGATTATGATTACCCAGCGTGGTAGGAATGATCGTTTTGCCCGAGGAAATATTGATGTCACCTTGGGTGGCACAGATACGGGTCAGGCAAAAGTGATTAAATTAAGTGAGGTCTCAAAAGAGGCTAAAAACCCGATTCGTTTCAATTTAAAATATTTTCAGAAATTTGAAGGTGTGCTAACGTTACCGGAAACATTCCAACCAGAATTTATGCGGGTTAAAGTGAAATCTAAAACCCGTAAAATAGACCCGATTGATGAGCAGTTTGCTTGGGCAGATTTAACAGCGGCAGGAGAGTAATGCATGTGGGGCAATAAAGATAAGATCCGATCATCCAAAATAGAGACTTTGATCGGGCATGATATAGAAATTCGTGGTGATGTTAAATTTAATGGTGGTTTGCATCTTGATGGAAAGATCATTGGCAATGCGATCGCCGAAAATGGTGCTAACTCAGTTTTTATCGTTAGTGATAAAGGCTGTGTTGAAGGTGATATTAGTGTGTCTTTTGCTATTATTAATGGTGAAGTAGTCGGCAATGTTTATGCCAGTGAAAAACTGGAGCTTTCTGGTCGCGCTAGAATTACTGGTGATGTACATTACAGTTTGCTTGAAATGGCCAGTGGTGCTGAAGTTAACGGCAAGATGGTTCATCAAAGTGAGAAAAAACTGCTGGAACATCATGTTGTCGATGATAGTGATAATGGACATGTGCAGGCTGCTGAACCCACTTAAAGAAGGTTCAGTCGGGGTAAGACTGCCAGTATAATACTTGACTGTTTTACTCAGGTAATGCTAGATTAGCAGCATCTAATATTTCTACTAGCACACAATAACGGTACAGAGTTATGAGTATTGAAGTTTCATTCACCCCCATGCGTTCCAGTGCTGTCGAGCAGAACGCTGAAATCACTGATGCAGCAGCCGCTAAGGTTAAAAAACTCATCGAAGAAGAGGGTAATCCAAACTTGAAATTACGCGTTACCGTTAGTGGTGGTGGTTGTTCCGGTTTTCAGTATGGTTTTGATTTTGATGAAAATGTGACCGACGACGATATCAAAATCGAGAAAGATGGTATCACCATGTTGATTGACAACATGAGCATGCAGTATCTGGCAGGTTCGGCGGTGGATTATCTCGAAGGTCTGGAAGGGGCGCGTTTTGTGATAAGCAATCCTAATGCTAAAACTACCTGTGGTTGTGGCTCTTCATTCTCAGTCTAACTACCTGAAAGTTATAAGATTGATAAGAGGCGCGTGTTGCGCCTTTTTTAGTTGTGGAATACATTTTTAACATGTTGTTTGTTAAGCTACATGGCCTAATTTGATAGGAAGTTGTTATGAACGAATATTTACCCGGTCTTGCAGGTGTGCCTGCTACAAAATCTAATATTTCATCCATCGATGGTGAAAAAGGCATATTGGCTTATCGTGGTTATGATATTCGGGATCTGGCTGAAAATAGTACCTTTGAAGAAACGGCATTGTTGCTACTCGACGGCTCCTTGCCGACCAAGTACGAGCTGGAAGATTTTGATCAGCAGCTGCGCGGTGAGCGTCGGGTTAAATATAATGTTCGTGAGATCATGAAATGTTTACCCAGTAGCGGCCGTCCTATGGAGATGTTGCAGACAGCAGTGGCTAGTCTGGGTATGTTTTATGGTGGTGAGGAAATTTTGACCGATGGTTATCAGGAAGAGGATTTATATTATATCCACTCCATGTCGGTGAAGATTATTTCACGTATGGCGACGATTGTGGCCATGTGGGAGCACGTACGCAATGGTTATGACCCTGTTGAGCCACGCGATGATCTAACTCACGCTGAAAATTTCCTGTACATGCTAAAAGGCAAAGACCCTGATCCGCTTGAGGCGCGCATTATGGATGCCTGTCTGGTGCTTCACGCCGAACATACCATTAATGCTTCTACTTTTGCGGCGATGGTTTGTAGTTCAACCCTGGCCTCACCTTTCCTGGTTATCGCGGCAGCTATTGGCACCCTGGCGGGGCCTTTGCACGGTGGTGCTAATCAGCGCATGGTGGGCATGCTGGAAGAGATTGGTCGCCCTGAAAATGTTAAAGACTGGTTGGATATGCGGCTGGGCGATAAAGAGGTTATCTGGGGTATGGGTCATCGTGAATACAAAACCAAAGATCCACGCGCTATCTTCCTGCAAAAAATGATGACTGAATACGCCGAGAAAAAAGGCAATCTGAGTCCGATGTTTGAAACGGCATTGGCATTGGAAGAGGCCTGTGAGAAGGAACTAGGCCCTAAGGGCGTGTATGCAAATGTAGATTATTATTCTGGCATTTTATACACTGAGATGGGCATTCCGGCAGATCAGTTTACCTCGATCTTTGCTATTTCGCGGATTGCTGGCTGGATGGCGCATTGGCGTGAGCAGTTGACAGATAATCGAATCTTTAGACCGACGCAGATTTACACGGGTTGTGAATCTCGAAGTTATGTTCCAATGGATAAAAGATAGTTGGCAGTTTTCAGTCGGCAGATATCAGTTATTAGACGTCAGTAATTTGACCAAGTACTATGGCTGTTCTTGCACCCGTTACAGAAGGAAGATTACCAGGCTGATTGTTAATGGTTCGTTTCGCTAACCAGGCAAAAGCCATCGCCTCAACCCAGTCCGGGTGAACACCACAAACTTCGCTTGATTCTACTTTGCAGGTTGGTAACGCGAGTTGAATTTGCTCCATTAAATAACTATTGTGCACGCCACCACCACAAATCAGTAGATGATTAATGTCTGCTGTAGTACTTACAACAGCATCAGCGATACTACGCGCGGTTAATTCGCACAGGGTGGCTTGTATATCTGCTGCACTCAGCTTTTCACTGCCGCTGTTTTTGAGCTGTTGATTGAACCAGTCCAGATTGAATTGCTCGAAGCCGGTGCTTTTTGGTGGTGTAACACTGAAGTAAGCATCGCTCAAACATTGCTCCAGTAAATCTTTATTGATTTCGCCGCTACGTGCTAAGTCACCATTTTTATCAAAGTCTTCATTGTGCGTTTTTGTCATCCATGCATCCATCATATTGTTACCGGGGCCGGTATCAAAGCCAGTCACTGACTTTGATCTGTCAGCAGGCAATACGGTGAGATTGGCAATGCCACCAATATTAAGAATGCCTCGATTTTTAGTTGCGCTTCGAAAAACAGCTTCGTGAAAAGCCGGGGCTAATGGTGCACCCTGACCACCTGCTTCAATGTCAGCAGTTCGGAAATCACTGACTACACGAATCCCTGTTTTCTGTGTCAGCGTTTTTGCATCGCCAATCTGTAATGAAAAAGGTTGTGCTACATTGGGGCGATGACGAATGGTCTGGCCGTGATTG
>JBEQLM010000065.1:0-8109 GCA_040325975.1 Gammaproteobacteria bacterium
CCCGTTGTCGAAGTAGTCACAGGACCATTGGCTGACGACCCGATCTCCGATGAAATTCAGTTCGATGATTTTGCCAAGATTGATTTACGCATCGCCAAAATTGTTAAAGCAGAACACGTTGAAGGTGCTGATAAATTATTGCAGCTAACACTGGATTTAGGTGGTCAAAGTAAAAATGTTTTTGCGGGTATTAAATCGGCCTACAAACCGGAAGATCTCGAAGGCAAACTCACGGTCATGGTGGCCAATTTGGCACCACGAAAAATGCGCTTTGGTTTGTCCGAAGGTATGGTTTTGGCCGCAGGGCCAGGTGGAAAGGATTTATTCATTCTAAATCCCGATGACGGCGCTGAATCCGGTATGCGCGTTAAATAACAACAAATTCAAATAAGAATAAATCGCATTAAACTATTGAATTCTCATTAGTTTATGAAAAAAAACTGACTATTGTCAGTAATCAGCCCGAAACTACCGCGCATCATCTATTTTTGATGATTTAAAGGCAGTTTGTCTATACTTTCTACTATATATACATACGAACTAAAACAATTTTCAAAATATATGAAAGTACTCGTCCTAGAACACAGTCGTTTATTCCAGAAAATGCTCACCGAGCTTCTGGAGGAACTCGGCTGCGAAGTTGATTGTGTTCAAACCGGTACAGAAGGACTGGGAAAACTCAAAGAAGAACAACAGTACAATCTGATCCTGGCTGGACAACATATTTTTGATGAAAGCGGTATGGAATTTGCCGATTGTTGTCGCAGTAAACAAGTTTCATGCCCAATCATACTGCTCACCTCAGAACCCAATGAAGCATTGTTAAAAAATGCATACAGTGCTGGCATCACTGATATCTTCCCAAAAACCAATTTCACTTATTTGCGAGAAAGTTTACGTTATTACATTGAGGGTCAGACTGATATAAATATCGAGGGCGGACGCGTTCTCTATGTTGAAGACAGTCGCTCGGTTGCCCACGTTGTGATTAATTATCTGACAAAAATCAATCTTGATGTCACGCATTTCACTAATGCTGAATCAGCACTGGAATCACTTATTAACGAAGACTACGATCTGGTCATCACTGATGTCATGCTCGATGGCACCATGAGTGGTGTTTCACTGGTTAGAATGATACGCGCCCACACTTCACATGTAGCAGAAATCCCGATTCTGGCGATGACCGGACACGATGATCCTCAAAGAAGAATTGAGTTGTATCACGCGGGCATCAATGACTACGTTACCAAACCACCTATCGAAGAAGAATTAGCCGCACGTGTTTATAATCTGATTACTAATAAACGATTACTCGACCAGGTTCGCGAACAACAGAAATCTCTGTACGAAATGGCAATGAAGGACCAGCTCACTACCTGTCACAATCGCCATAGTCTTGCAGAGCATGCCAGCAAATACATTCATGACGCCATTAAATATAAATCGCCTTTATCGATGATGATTCTGGACCTGGATCATTTCAAGGAAGTGAACGATCAACATGGACATACCACCGGTGATGTTGTTCTAAGTAATATTGGTGAGCTACTAATGGCTTGCTGCAAACAAGGTGATTTTATTGCACGTATCGGTGGCGAAGAATTTGCCATCATGCTGCCCCATTACAACGCCAGTGCCACCATGGAAAAAGCCGAAGAAATCCGCGCCCTCATCGAACTACGTAAACCTGCGGGTCTGACGGTGACTGCCAGTATTGGTGTTGCCAGCTTATCGAATAAACACAATGGTAACTATGACAGCTTATATAAGGATGCAGATCAGGCGGTCTATGTGTCAAAAGAAAATGGTCGAAACTGCATCAGTTTCTACGATGATGAAGCGATTGTTAATAAAACCTCCGCTGATGCCAACTAATATTTCAGTAATCCTTTCCAAAAAAGCCTAAATCACAACTAATCAGCAACCACTACCCTGTTTCGCCCTTGCTCCTTGGCAATCATCAAAGCCCGATCTGCACTAATTAATAACTCATCAGCAATTTCACTACTATCACCAATACTATTGGCCTTGGGTATAAAACTAGCCAGTCCAACTGAAACAGAAATGCCCAGTGGCTCTTGTCCCTTGAGCTCAATATTGGTATTCGCTACCGCGCAACGAAGACGTTCAGCAGTCTCAATGGCAATCAAACCGGTAATACCCGGCAAAATCACGACAAACTCTTCGCCACCATAACGAGCTACCACATCACCGGTACGAACCGCATCCAACAGCACCGCTGAGACCTTCTGCAAAACCTGATCACCGATATCGTGGCCGTATTGATCATTCACCTTCTTGAATAAATCGACATCCAGATATAAACAGGTCAACGGTGTTACTTCACGCAAAGATCGACTAATCTCGATATTCATCCATTTTTCCAGTTCTCGTCGATTGGCAAGGCCTGTCAATGCATCAGTCAAACCCAAACGTCTCAGGCGCTCATAATTCAGGCAGTTCTCGACACAGATAGCTGTCACCGCAGCAAGTCGTTGTAAAAACTCGGTCGCAGCACCCGATTGATAACGTGTGATATCCCGGCTGAATAAAGCCAGACAACCAATCAACTGATCTCGACGGATAAAAGGCAGGACGACGATACTGCCTTCCGTACCGTCAACATCTTTAAATAACCATTGATGATCTTCAGCTTCATAACGACTCAGAAATGGGGACTGCCCCAACATCTCTAAAAATTCGATTTGATATATATCCTGGGTCAACATCATCCCAAACGGGCATTCCTGCTGACCATTTACGGCACACAAAGCTGAAAAAATTTCATCATCCGTATCCAGCATAACCAGAGAAACCGCACCCAGGTTCTGCGTTTCTTTGAACTCACCCTGCAGATAACCCGCTATTTCAGAGAAATCTTGTGCCGATAACAAAGCCAGCTCAATGGCTTGAAACCGATTATGAATTTGCTCGTTATGCCTTGCAGCATCAAGCTGTTTAGCAATCTGTTGCCGCAAACGTACCACTTCAGAATGTAAATCAGGCATTTTGTGTATATCGCTCACTTATTTAGATCCATTTAAATTAATTCCGTTAAATCTAGTGAAATCCTATATCCACAGATTATTAACTGTACACCGAGTTTGCCGGATTCTCATTTCATATACCATCCCCTTGGCTATAGACTCTTCTTGCTAACTATTTGATACAATCACGCGATGACTGAATACGCACTCATATTATTAAGCACCATACTGGTCAATAATTTTGTACTGGTGAAGTTCCTCGGCCTGTGTCCGTTTATGGGTGTGTCCCGCAAACTGGAAACGGCCATTGGTATGGCACTGGCCACCACCTTTGTATTGACGCTGTCATCAGTATGCAGTTTCCTGGTCAATCAATACATTCTTGCACCACTGGGTATCGAATTCATGCGCACTATCATGTTTATTCTGGTGATCGCCGTGGTCGTGCAATTCACCGAAATGGTGGTGCACAAAACCAGCCCCCTGTTGTACAACGTTTTGGGCATTTTCCTGCCACTCATCACCACCAACTGTGCGGTGTTGGGTGTGGCTCTGCTTAATGTACAGGAACAACATAGCTTTTTACAATCATTGTTCTATGGCTTTGGTGCGGCCGTTGGCTTCTCCATGGTCTTGATTCTGTTTGCTGCCATGCGCGAAAAAATTGCCGCTGCTGATGTGCCTGAAATTTTCCAGGGCAGCGCTATTGCATTGATCACCGCTGGCATTATGTCACTGGCATTTATGGGCTTTGGTGGCCTAATCAAGGTTTGATTCGAATCGTATGTTAACCGTTGTTGTCATTCTTCTGGCTATTGTGGCTGCTATTTTTGGCATCATACTGGGCTATTCTGCGATACGCTTTAGAGTTGAAGGCAACCCTGTGGTCGATCAGATCGATGCCCTGCTCCCCCAAACTCAATGCGGCCAGTGCACTTATCCCGGCTGCCGTCCTTATGCTGAAGCCATGGCTAATGGTGAAGCTGAAATTAATCAGTGTCCTCCGGGTGGTGAAGCCACCATTATTGCTCTGGCCGACTTGCTGGGTGTCGAAGTACTACCTCTCAACGCTGAAAACGGTGAAGTCAAAGAAAGCAAAACCGTTGTCGTTATCGATGAACAAACCTGTATCGGCTGCACCCTTTGTATTCAGGCCTGCCCGGTCGATGCCATATTGGGTGCCGCCAAACAAATGCACACGGTCATCACTCCAGAGTGCACAGGTTGTGATTTATGTATTCCACCCTGTCCAGTTGATTGCATCCATATCGTGCCACTCGAAAAAAACATGAATAACTGGAAATGGCCGACACCCAACGGCGGCCACGCGGCGCCAAAGGCAAATTAGGGCTCATGGAATCAACTAAACTCAAACATTTTCACGGTGGTTTGCATCTGGATTATCATAAGGATATATCCAGACAAACCGCTATCGCTGCATGCCTTCCGCAAACTCGTTACGTCATCCCAGTACAACAACACATCGGTGCTGCCGGAAAAGTCATTGTCGAAATAGGACAACGTGTTTTAAAAGGCCAGATGCTGGCAACCACAAAAAAACTCATCAGCGCTCCGGTTCATTCTCCGGTCTCGGGCACTGTTGTTGAAATTACTAAACATGCAGTACCTCATCCGTCTGGCTTGGAAGCCGATTGCATCATTATCGAAAATGATTTTCAGGATAAATGGGTAGAAAGAAAACCCGTTGCACAAAACTATCACCAGATGAATTCCCACGATCTGCGTACTATCGTTCGCGATGCGGGTATTGTCGGTCTCGGTGGCGCGGTTTTCCCAACGGCGATTAAACAAACAGAAATCAATATCAATACTTTGATTCTTAATGGTGTTGAGTGCGAACCCTATATCACCTGTGATGACAAACTAATGCAGGAACGTGCCAGAGAAATTATTTCAGGCGCAGACATTATTGGTCACATTATCAAAGCACGGCAATGCATTATCGCGATTGAGGACAATAAACCTGAAGCCATTGCAGCCATGCAAGTCGCCATCGACGAAGACAATACCGGCTTCTTTCGCATACAGGTGATACCCACCCTTTATCCCAGTGGCAGTGAAAAACAGCTAATACAGATTATCACCGGCAAAGAAGTTCCCATCAACAGCTTACCTGCCGACATCGATACACTCTGCCAGAACGTCGGCACCGCTTACGCCATTCATCAAGCCGTATTTAAAGATGAACCTTTAATTTCACGCATCGTCACCATCACTGGCAAGGGCATAAAGCAACCACAAAATCTGGAAGTCCCCATAGGTACTTATATCTCCGACTGCATCGAGCAATGTGGTGGTTATAGTGATGATGCCAGCTGCATGATCATGGGCGGGCCGATGATGGGTTACAGTATAAACAGCGATCAATTACCGGTGGTCAAAGCATGCAACTGCCTGTTAGTAACCACCAGCGATGAGATCCATCCTGCCAATACAGAGGCGCACATGCCCTGCATTCGTTGCGGAAGATGCGTCGATGTTTGCCCGGCAAAACTATTGCCACAACAACTTTACTGGTACGCCAGCACCAACAATTCTGAGCGCGCCGCTGAATATCATTTATTTGATTGTATCGAATGCGGCTGCTGCTCCTATGTCTGTCCCAGCCAGATACCATTGGTGCAATACTATCGCAGCGCAAAATCAGAAATCTGGGCACTGGAAGCCGATCGTAAAAAATCAGATGCCGCTCGTCAACGCCATGAAGCGCGTCAATTCCGTCTCGAACAACAGAAACAGGAACGTGAAGAGAAGCTACGTAAAAAACGCGAAATGCTGAACAAGAAAAAAGGCAAACCTGAAGAAAACGAAATCGACGCAAAGAAAGCCGCTATTGCCGAAGCACTGGCACGCGTTAAAAAGAAAAAAGAAACTCAGGCGATCACACCTAAAAATACGGATCATCTCAGCGCTGAACAGGAACGCCAGATCAAAGAAGCAGATCAACGCCGTAAAGCCATGAAGGAAGAAAATAATGAATAATCATCATCTGAATAAATCATTATTGATTCGATTTTTTATTTTATTGAAAACTGGTCATTCAGGAAGGTAACAAAATGTTATTTCGTAAAGCCAGCTCTCCTTTTATCAATGCACAGGCCAATGTACATTCGATCATGTATCAGGTGTTATACGCCCTGATCCCAGGAACATTAGCCGCCATCTACTTCTTTGGTTGGGGCGTATTAATCAATCTACTTATCGCAGCCAGCATCTGCCTGCTCAGCGAAGCTCTGGTGCTAAAACTCAGAGACCGCGCCATTGAGGCCTCACTCAAAGATGGCAGTGCACTTATCACCGCCTGTCTGTTAGCCCTGGCTCTGCCTCCGCTAGTACCCTGGTGGCTTACTGTGATTGCTTCAATTTTTGCTATCGTGATCGCCAAGCAACTTTATGGCGGCCTCGGCTTCAACTTATTTAACCCGGCTATGGTTGGTTATATCGTTGTTATGATTTCATTCCCACGGGAAATGACTTTCTGGGTAGCACCACTGGGCGCTGTCGATCACTGGCTTAGCTTCAGCGATACCTTCAGCATTATTTTTTCTGGAACCTTACCCGATCAAAGTTCCATCGATAGCGTCACCATGGCCACGCCCATGGATACACTAAAAACTCAGATTGGTCTTGAAAATGATATTGAAAGTACACGCAACCATAAAGTTTATGGCGCTTTATTTAGTAACATCAGCGGTAAAGGCTGGCAGTGGATTAACTTATTATTTCTAATCAGCGGCCTCTGGATGATCAAACAAAAAGTTATCGACTGGCGCATCCCGGTTTCTTTTCTGATTACCCTGCTGCTTATTGCCAATTTATTTGCGGTCAGTGATTACGCCACCTATCCATCTGCCTTTTTTCATCTATTTAGCGGTGGCACCATGTTGTGTGCCTTCTTTATCGCCACCGATCCCATTTCTGCGAGCACCACACCCAGAGGCCGTTGGATTTACGGTATCGGTATTGCTGTACTGGTTTATGCCATTAGAACCTGGGGCGGTTATCCCGATGGTATCGCCTTCGCCATCGTCTTGATGAATATGGCTGTACCCTTACTCGACTATTACACGCAGCCAAAAACTTACGGTAAGTCGGAAGTCGAATAATGAATATTCATAAACAGGTTGCCACTACCGCTTTATTGTTGATGTTGTTCGCCGTTATCGGCGCTGCACTGGTGGGTTTTATTTATGACAATACCTATGAAACCATCAAATACAACGAACAGCAGGCCTTGCTCAAACAGCTCAATAACATTGTACCGGCATCAGATTACGACAATGATTTGCTCTCAGACACGCTTGAACTAGCTGCCGATCACAATCTGGGTACATCTGAAATTTCCACCGCTTACCGCGCACGTAAACAGGGTAAAAATGTCGCCGTGGTATTTTCTGCCATCGCGCCCAACGGATACAATGGCTCCATTCATCTACTCGTCGGTGTTTATAACGATGGTAATCTTGCCGGTGTGCGCGTGGTTAAACACCGTGAAACACCTGGCCTGGGCGATGCTATCGAAGCCAAACGTTCAGACTGGATTCTCGATTTCACCGACAAATCACTAGCCAAACTGAACGATAAACAATGGAAAGTAAAACGTGATGGCGGCGTATTTGACCAGTTCACTGGTGCCACCATAACACCACGCGCAGTAGTGGAAGCCGTGCACTCGGCTTTGTTATACTTCAAAATTAATCAAGATGTTTTGTTTAAGAAAGATATTAACGACAAAGAAGTTAGCAAGCAAAAACCCAGTTTAGAAACTGACGAATCAGGGCCTTAAGTATCATGACAGCCGAACAACAAACAATTGTTAAAAATGGTCTGTGGACAAATAATGTTGCACTGGTTCAACTACTGGGGCTCTGCCCCCTGCTGGCGGTGACTTCGACTTTCATTAATGGCCTGGGGCTTGGTGTCGCCACATTAATTACTTTGGTTCTATCTAATACTTTTGTTTCAATTATTCGTCACTGGACCCGCCCTGAAGTACGCATCCCTATTTTTGTATTGATCATTGCTTCCATCGTCACCGCGATTGAACTGGCGATGAACGCCTGGTTCCATGAACTATTTTTAATACTCGGTATTTTTA
>JBEQLM010000066.1:0-8075 GCA_040325975.1 Gammaproteobacteria bacterium
CCATTGGTAAAGAAAAATTACCCAGGCCACAAAATAAATCCAGCACCTGATCGTTCTCATTCAGCTGCAAAAAATCGATAGCACGATCCAGCATATTGCGATTTATTTCAGGATTAACCTGGGTAAAGTCGGAAGGCTGAAATTCAACACGCACATTATGTTTGGGTAATTCGTAATAAAGCATTTCCGGTTGTAATGGATGCAAAGCCTCTAGCACGTCAGGAGAACCTGCCTGTAAATAAACCACAAAGTCATGTTTGATTGCTAATTCACGCAAAATTTCTCTATCCGCTTCCGGTAATGGAACAAGATGTCTGAACACCAATACGGCCTGATTGTCGCCTACCGCTACTTCAATTTGTGGAATCTGCTCTTTTTGCTCCATTCGCATAATGAATTCAGATAATTCAGTAAGCAAAAGACCAACGCCTGGATGTAAAACCTCGCACTGCTCAGTATCAGTGATATAGGCAGAACTACTTTCACGAAAACCAACCATGATGCGATCTTTTTTACGCACATAACGAACGCCCAAACGGGCCTTATGTCGATAGCCCCAAAGTGGCCCGGTTAATGGCGGTAATAAATTCTCCGCCTTAACCCTGGCAATATGTTCAAGATGATCTAAAAATGTTTTCTGCTTCAGCTCAAGCTGCATATCTGTACTCATATGCTGCAACGAACAACCTCCACACATCTCAAAGGCACTGCATTTAGCTTCGACTCGATCAGGCGATGCCTTCAATATTTCAACTGCCCGACCTTCAGCAAGATTTTTACTCAGCTTGGTGTATTTAAACAATACGGTTTCGCCAGCCAAAGCCTGATCGACAAAAACGATTCGATCATCAACATGGGCAATACCGCGGCCTTCTGCGGATAAAGATTCAATTTCAACCTGTACAATTTCTTCCGGCAGTCGCGGAGTACGACGCCTGCGGCATTTATTAGACATATTCGATAACTCAGAAATAATTAAGCAGGAAAAACACCAGTGGACATATAACGATCACCGCGATCACAGATAATTGATACGATGACGGCATTTTCCACCTCTTGACTCAGCTGCAGGGCGGCCGCTACAGCGCCACCCGATGAAATTCCACAGAAGATTCCCTCTTTAGCGGCAAGATCGCGTGTCGTCTGCTCAGCGGCCTGTTGACTAACATCAAGTGTACTATCCACTCGACTAGCCTCAAAAATACCGGGTAAATAAGCTTCAGGCCAGCGACGTATTCCTGGAATACTGGCACCTTCCTCAGGCTGTACACCGACGATCTGGATATCGGGGTTCTTTTCCTTGAGGTAATGAGAAACCCCCATAATTGTACCGGTGGTACCCATGGCACTAACAAAATGCGTGATTTTTCCGTCTGTTTGCTGCCAGATTTCCGGTCCAGTACTAATGTAGTGGGCGTTAGGGTTATCTGGATTATTGAACTGATCAAGCACCTTACCCTTGCCTTCCCTTTGCATTTGCAGCGCCAGATCACGTGCACCCTCAATACTTTGTTCCTGCGTTACCAGAATCAGTTCGGCACCATAAGCTTTCATGGCCGCACGCCGCTCCTCACTCATATTTTCCGGCATAATCAAAACCATGCGATAGCCTTGAATAGCCGCCGCCATCGCCAGAGCAATGCCTGTGTTTCCACTAGTGGCTTCAATCAGGGTATCACCGGGTTTAATATCTCCCCTTTTCGCGGCCTGAAAAATCATATTCAAGGCAGGGCGATCCTTCACCGAACCTGCAGGATTATTACCTTCGAGTTTAACCAGCAGGGTATTTGTTGTGTCACCCGCTAATCGCTGCAGACGAACTAAGGGAGTATGACCAATATAATCAGCCAGCGTTTTGTACATTGAATTTCACCATTCTGATGTAATGCCATAAAAATAATGGCATTAAAACTATATTTACTACTCGGAGTCGAGAGTATATATTACAAGCCATCTGTTGCCACTAGTGAATATAATTATAATAATGAGTTTCAACAAGCGGCTTACCAGCCATACAAAAATCTCTATCGCCGCCATTGCTTCATCAATAGCTGTAACTTTCTCTCTACCTCTGCAAGCCAATGAGGGTGACTTGTTTTTTGAAATGCCTGTAGTGCTCTCTGCCAGCCGCCTGAAACAACCCTTATCAGAAACACCCATGGCCGTTACCAGTATCGATAGACAAATTATCGAAGCTAGTGGTGCTAGAACCATCCCGGAAGTTCTCAGGCTGGTTCCTGGTATTGTTATTGGCAACAGCGTCAATGAGTGGGGCGAAGAAGCCAAACTGGTTGTTACCTACCATGGCCACACCGATCAGTACTCAAGACAAATGCAGGTATTAATCGATGGACGCTCGATTTATGAACCACTGCTGGGTGGCGTCAACTGGAACATGTTACCCATCAATATAGAGGATATTGAACGTATAGAAGTCTCGCGTGGCCCTAATGCAGCGACCTACGGCTCCAACTCATTTTTAGCCGTCATTAACATCATCACACGACACGCTTCTGAAGATCCCGGCCACTATACTAAACTCAGGGCAGGCAACCACGATATCGCTGACCTGCTTTATCGCTATGGCGGTAACAACGGTGATATAGATTACAGAATCACTCTGTCATCACAGAATGACAATGGGCTTGATGCCAAAAAAAATATAGGCCCTTATCAACATTCTGACGAAGAAGTTGATAACCATGATGATATAAGCACAGGCGCAATCGATTATCGTATTGACTACCAGATCGACAACAAGAGCACACTAACCTATCAGGGTGGCTACGGAAGAAGCAAACTGGACATCAATGAGAATTTCAGCTCAGCAGGTACAAGGCCAGTACGCGATAGTGACACGACCAACGCTCACCAGTTTATCAAGCTGGAGAGTGTGCTCGACGACAAAAATTCGTATGTTGTCCAATACTATTACAATCGACAGGACAAAATGGATCAGTCTATGTCTAAAGATATTCTCGGTGCTAGTATAAATTATCTTGATTTAATTTACGGTCTATTAGGAATCCCGATCGATCCAAATACCGGTAATCCATATTTAATCGATGATTTTCAATTATTTTTGGACTTTGGTTTGAAATCAGAACGACATAATCTTGAATTCACACATTTCAACCAGACCACAGACAACCTCAGATTGATATGGGGCGCAAGCACACAACAAGATATCAGCAAATCGCCTTTCTGGCTCAATGATCAGGGCACGATAAGAAGGGAGACATATCGTTTATTTGCCAATACCGAATGGCAAATAAACTCAAAAAACCTGCTCAATTTTGGCGCGCTGATAGAAGACAATAAAACGCTGGATACCGAGATCTCACCCAGACTCTCCCTGATCCATAAATTTAACGACAAACAGAGCATCAGACTCGGTGTATCTCGTGCTATACGCTCACCATTCATAAGTGAAGAATTCGGCAACACAGTCTTCAGTCATGACCTCACCAGTGGCGGCACCCCCATAGGAATAACATTGCTCGAACAGCAGGCCATTCCCAATGATCAAATCATCAATGAAACCATTACTAGCTGGGAAATTGGTTATTTCGGTCAACTTATGGATGACAATCTAATATTCAACGCCCGTTTGTTTCATGACAGTCTGGATGATCTAATTCAAACGGAAAGCATCCCTTTTGCGGCCGACAATTTTGATGGCCAAACTTATATAAACAGAAACCTCATTGGCACCAATGTTCAGGGCGTAGAACTGGAGCTTGACCTACATCTTGATTCATCATTACGAATTTTCGGCAACGTCAATTATCTGGAAATTGAAAGTAAGAATAAAATTGGCAATCTAGCAAAACAATATGAGAAATCTGCTCCAGAATGGACAACATCAATGATGGTTATAAAGAAGTTTAATGAGAACTACAGCGGCAGCCTGGAATATCATTATATCGATAAAATGCAATGGCTAGATGTCACCAGTTTTTCTATCTCAGATAGTTATAGAACCCTGGATTTGCGTCTCTCAAGATCAATCAGAACAGCAGGCAGCACATCAAAACTCTCACTGATAATCAAAAACCTGTTAAATGAATACAACAATTATCACCAAATAGCTGAATCCGGCCCACTGATTGAACATAATCTTACCGGTTACATAGAATACTCAATATTATTTAAATAGCTGTCTCATAAAAAACAGGATGTTTAGTAAACAAATGGATCAACTTTTTCTCAAAATACAATTTAAAAATATACCAGTGCTAGTCAACCGAGTAGTTGTACTTACCTGTCTATTTTTTACGCCAACATACTCCCTTGCCGAACAATTAGCGACCATCATCAGTTCTAACAGTAATCATTACCACCAGTCACTCATACAAAATATCCAGAGCAACCTTGAGGGGACTGATATCAAGATCAGAAATATTGATATAGACCAACAAGAAACTATTGATAAAAACGACGGTATAATTATCAGCATCGGAAGTAAAGCGGCCGAATTTCTTGATCAAAACAACTTATCTAACACTCAACTAAGAGTGCTAACAAAAACAATCCCCTATAAAGGAACACCTAAAAAGAATGAATTACAGCTATCAATGACACATTCCCTGTGTCAGCAGTTTGCGCTAATCAGACTACTGAATGCCGACTGGAAAACTGTTAGCATTATGTTGGCCAAACAAAACACCCTTGAAACTAAAAAATTAGAAACTTGTGCCGCACAATACAATCTTACACTTCAAACCATATTAATCAGCCAATACGTGAATATGATCGATGCACTCAACAGTTCATTATTGAATAGCGATGCATTATTAGCACTACCCGACCCTTCTGTCTACAATGCCAAAACAGTTAAAAGCATTCTTCTGACTACTTACAGACACCGTGTTCCTGTTATCGGTTTTTCAGAAGGCTTTGTTCATGCAGGCGCATTAGCCGCAATCCATAGCTCAACAGAACAGCTAGGTAAACAAATTTCAGAACTAATACAAAACCACTTTAAAAGAGACAAGACAAATAAACATTATATTTACCCGAAGTATTTTGATGTAACTATCAACAAGGACGTCGCCAAATCACTTGGCATTACCATACCAGACAGGAAGGTACTAATAGAAAAACTAAAGAATCATAACCATGAATAGCTGGGGCATTAGAAAACAAATTGTCGCTCTTTCACTACTGCCCGTTCTAGTCGTTTCAATAGTTCTGACAAGCTACTTCACTTTGTCGCAACTGGATTTTATTACAGCATCACAAATCCGGCAGGGTAACGTTATCGCACGACAGTTATCGCAAGTTTCTGAGTACGCTGTTTTCTCTGGCAATACCAGCAGTCTAACTCCAATACTTAACTATACCTTAGCCGATAAAGATATAGTCGATATAAAAATCACCAATGCAGATAACGAAATTCTTGTATCGCTTAGCGACTATAAGCCTTTTCAGATTCAAGAATCTATTTTTGACGCGTTGATTTCTGAAGAACTACGCGTATTCAAAGAACCCATAAAAAACCAAACACTGAATGTTGAATTTCTGGATGATAACAGAGATCACATTAATAAAAATGATGAAATAACTGGTTATATAGAAATCACTCTGACATCGAAAAACATCAACTCAACAAAACTACTGACTGTTGCTAAAGGAAGTTTTATAACACTTGTTTTTTTAATCACAAGCATGATTCTTGCATTACGCCTGAGCAAACAAATTTCAAACCCAGTACAAACACTCACTAACACTGTTAAAAAAATATCATCTGGTGATTACAAAATACGTATAAATCAACAGGCACAAGGTGAACTTGGCATACTTGAATCATGCGTTAACATTATGGCCAGAGAGTTAGAAAGCTCTCGTGACAATATGGAATCTAAAATTGATGAATCCACTAAAGAACTTCATGAAACCATGGAAGAGCTCGAAATCAGAAATGTACAACTCGATATTGCACGCGCCAATGCTATACAGTCTAATAAAGCTAAATCTGAATTCCTGGCTAATATGAGTCATGAACTCAGAACACCTCTGGGAGGAATTATTGGTTTCTCTGAATTACTAGACAACTCTAATCTAGAACCACAACAGCGCGATTATTCAGAAATTATTAAAAAATCAGCCAACAACCTATTACATATTATTGATGACGTACTTGATCTTTCAAAAATCGAATCTGGCAAGCTAGAAATTCAATATTCAGAATTCAATATTATCGACATCGTTGAAGATGTTATTGATTTATTAATAACCATCGCTTATGAAAAAAATCTTGAACTTTTTTACCACATTGATATAAACACGCCTCATATTATTAACAGCGATTCTATTCGAATCAGACAAATACTCATCAATCTTATTGGCAATGCCATCAAGTTTACTGAAAAGGGCTTCATTTCACTTCATATAAGCTCAACTCAACAAGATAAAGAGTTAACAAAACTAATATTTTCAGTAACAGACACCGGTATTGGTATGAGCCCGTCACAGCAAGAACGGCTGTTTAATGCTTTTACTCAAGCAGATAAAACCATAGAAAGAAAATTTGGCGGTACTGGACTTGGCCTGGTCATATCAAAAAAACTCGCTCAACTTATAAATGGCGACATTTACTTTGAAAGTCAATATGATAAAGGATCAATCTTCACACTAAATATTTCTGTTGCAACAATAAAGCAGCCACACATCAACGACACTATATTACTTGATAAAAATATATGTTTTATTGACCCTCAGTGCGCCTGCGATAAAGGCATCCAAAGCATGCTTGAATCATGGGGTTGCAGTATAAATATACACATGACAATCCCAGAAGACCTATCTGTCTACGATGTCATTATTATTAGCGTTTGCAGAATAAACATGTATAAAGAAAAAATAAAAGCTCTTGTGCCCTTGAATAAAACCACTACACCAATACTTGCTATCGTAAGCACCCGCTCCCATAAAGAACTTATTGACATCAAAAATTATGGCTTTAACGATGCTGTTTTTCGAACCTCTAAACAAGAGTCTATTCATCAATCACTCGCAAAACTTATTAATAAAAATATAAAAATAACGGAATCAAAACAAACTAATGACTTAAAGCCTTTCGACTGGTCAGGATTAAATATACTTGTCGTCGATGACAATGATATTAATCTTAAACTTGCAGAAATTATTTTGACAAAAAATGAAGCTCAAGTAACTACCGCATCAACTGGACAAGAAAGCATAGACCTGTCAAACAAACAAAACTTTGATCTGATATTTATGGATCTTCAAATGCCTGACATGGATGGCTATGAAAGTGCCATGCTTATACGCAAGAACAGCAAGAATGACAAAACCGTTATCATTGCACTTACTGCCAACGCAATGGCCACAAAAGAATCTAGCAGGATAGAGCAGTGCGGTATGAATTCCATTTTAATCAAACCCATTAATGAAGCGAGCATTCAAAATACGATTAATAAATGGATGACCAATAATAAATCTCTTCATAAAATAGAAAAAGCTCAAAACAAAGTCGAATTTTTTTCAAAATCGGAAGCTATGGAACTAGCTGCCGGCAACATCCAGCTTGCCAACGAATTAACCAATATGTTAATAAATGAATTGCCTGAGCACTTACTAATTATTAATGACGCCTTAAGCAAAAACAATATAGAAAAACTTAGACAACAAACGCATAAACTTCACGGTGCAACTCGTTGCTGCGGTGCTCTGGCACTAAGAAATGCCGCTGAACAACTGGAATCTGACATTGATAATATTATTTCAGAAAAGATAGACTCCAGGGCACATCTGATTATAGATGAAATAGAAAGATTACTTAATGCTGATCAATCCAGTCTCTTGATTTAATTTTCACTAAATTAAAACTAAGCCTGTTTTTCCATAACCACAAAAGCCGTCGCATAATGTTTCTCATCAGAAATACTAAGCCATGAAGCATCCATCCCTATCTGATCAGCACGTTCTTTTGCCAGCTGAGACAATTCAATCAAGGGACGACCCGCTTCATCGTGGCCGATACAGATCATTTTCATAGCAATGCCGCCTGAAAAACCTGTACCCAATGCCTTGGCAACAGCTTCTTTTGC